>CAMEUD010000062.1 GCA_945937975.1 uncultured Clostridia bacterium | reverse complement strand
TAAATGTTGCCGCTTATATTGCTGCAATGGGTAAAAAAGTTTTGCTTATAGATATGGACCCACAAGGAAATACAACAAGTGGCGTTGGAATTGATAAATCAAATAAAGAATTGAGAACTCTTTATAATGTAATTAATAAAGATATCATAATAGATGAAGCAATTTATCCAACTTGTGTTGAAGATTTGGATATAATACCTGCAACAGTCGATTTGGCTGGCGCAGAAATTGACCTTGTTCAAATGCATTCAAGAGAACATGTTGTAAAAAATGCTTTGGCAAGAGTTAAAGACAAATATGATTTTATTTTTATAGATTGTCCACCATCTTTGGGGCTTTTGACTGTAAATGCATTAACTGCTGCCGATTCTGTTATAATTCCTATTCAATGTCAATTCTATGCGTTGGAAGGTTTAACACAATTGATGAATACAATAAAACTTATTATTCATCATCTTAATCCAGATTTGAAAATTGAAGGCGTTGTTCTTACGATGAAAGATAATCGTTCAAATTTGGTTCAACAAGTTAGTGATGAAGTTAAAAAATTCTTTAATAAGAAGGTTTTTGATACATATATTCCACAAAACATAAGACTCGCTGAAGCGCCTAGTCATGGATTACCAATTATGCTTTATGATACAAATTCAAAAGGTGCAAACGCATATCAAAATTTGGCAGAAGAAATATTAGAAAGAAACAATCAAAGTTATAAAAAAATAACTAAATTTACAAAAATTAAAGTAAGGAGTGAAAAATAATGGTACAGAAGAAAATGGGACTTGGTAAAGGTCTTGGAGCATTATTATCAATATATGATGAAGAAGTTGATGATTTGGAAAATAATAATGAAAAACCAGTAGTGCAAGAGAAAAAAGAACAAAAAACAACCGTTGTGGAAGGAACAAGGGTTAAGGGTGGAGTTGAAGAAATCCCAGTTAGTGAAATAAGGGCAAATCCAAATCAGCCAAGAAAGAATTTTGATCCAGAAGCATTAAATGAACTTGCAAATTCTATTAAAACACATGGAATAATTCAACCTATTGTTGTTAATAAAGATGAAACTGGCTATATGATTATTGCTGGTGAAAGAAGATGGCGTGCATCAAAGATTGCTGGACTTGATACAATCCCATGTGTTGTTAAAAACTATACAGAGCGTCAAATAAAAGAAATATCTATTATTGAAAACTTGCAAAGAGAAGACTTAAATCCTATTGAAGCGGCAAGAGCAATAAAACAACTTATGGATGAGTATAACTTTACTCAAGAAACAGTTGCAGATAGAATTGGTATCTCAAGACCTAACATTGCCAACACATTAAGGCTTTTAGTATTATGTCCAGAAGTTATAGCAATGGTAGAACAAGGAAAGTTAAGTGCAGGACACGCAAGATGTTTAGTCGTTATTACTGACCCAAAAGTTCAACAGAAATTTGCAGTTGCAGCATGTAATGGTAAAGTTACAGTAAGAGAACTTGAAAAATTGGTAAAATCTTACTTAAATCCAAAAGGAAGCACAAAAAATAAACCACCAGAACAAAGTATGGAACTTAAAGAACTTATAAATGAAATGCAAAGAGTGTTCTCAACAAAAGTTTCTGCTATTGGAAGTGATAGAAAGGGTAGAATATATATTGATTACTATTCAAGAGATGATTTAGATAGAATTGCTGAACTTTTGGAATTATTAAAAACAAAAACTTTAACACTTAAAGATTTGAGTAATTTTAATAAAAAGGTACAATAGTTATTATTAAAAATGTTATTAAAAGACTGTCGTAAAATATTGACAGTCTTTTTTATTTTTAAAAGTTATCCACATTTAGTTGAACAAAATTTTCAAATTTAGTCATTTTTACTCCAAAATGGGGTTAAAAAATTGTTGATTTATCCACATTTTAAGGTGAAAATGTGGATAACTATGTGGATAAATGAAATATTTAGCATATCAATATGGTAAACAAATATTTTTGATTCTAGTACAAATACAATGTTTCACGTGAAACATTATTTATTTTTTGCTAAAATATTTTTATATAATTATGTATCTTATAATTAATATGATAATACTAAATATGTATTATTAACATAATAAAATGGCGTTTTGAAATAAGAGATATATTATATTGGGCTTTAAATGTTGATGATATATATTTATATTAATACGATTTTGCTATAAAACAAAAACGAATTATTAATTTTTGTGTAATTATTAAATAATGTTTCACAATATTTAATGTAAATAATGTTAATTTTAATATAAATAATTTAAGTGCAGGTCTAAAAATTGATAAATTATTTAATATTGTTTATATAAATTGGTGAAAATGTAATAAAACTATACATTATTAGAGATTGATTATGTTAGTTATATGAATATGTAATACATAAGTATATTATATTGAGTTCCTATATAGAATTAATATTTATTCATATCTAAAATGTTTCACGTGAAACATTCAAATAAAGTGATTTTGATAATAATATAAGCAAATTTGATAATATTAGTAATAAATATATAATAGTGCATTATAAAACTACTTATTCTTATATATTTTATAGTTAAATTTGGTTTTTAAAATAAAATTATAAAATACTAAAATATTGCTTATTGGAATAATAATAGTAATAGCATAATGTTTCACGTGAAACATTGATAAAATCTATGCATTGGAGTCGTCTTGAAATATTTTGCAAATATAAATTTGTGTCGTGGGAATGTATATTGTTATATTTTTGGTTAAATGTTTGTTGGTTATAATACTTATATTAATTTACTCAGTTCATTTTAACAATTTTATAGTACTTTTTTGTGTATTAAATCAAGATAAATGTTTCACGTGAAACATTTATCTTGTATTGCAGATATATAAAATTATCTACTAAAAATATGCACTAGGGTTAATTCTTTTCATTTTATCATAAGTCGGGTTAAATATATATCAATATGGGAAATATTATTAAATCGTTTTCAACCTTGTGTATTAAATTTAAGGCATAAATATTATATAGATTAACATAATAATAATTAATTTATTTAAAATATTATAAATATATAATGTTTCACGTGAAACATTTGTAAATTTTTATAATTGCTCGTATAAGACTTGCATAGTCAAAAAATAATATATGAGTAAGTATTCAAAATATTAACTGATTTTTTGTTTAAATTAAGAATAATAAAAGCCAATTTTTTCTTATTTTTGATGGGTATAAGTATATTTTATACATAAAAAAGAAATAATTATATGTTGTGATTTTTGATATTATATTGATTGTGATAATTTGTATTTTCGCCATTGTTGGTTATAGAAAAGGAATGTTATATTCCTTGTTTTCAATATTTGGTATTACATTATCTTTATATTTGTCATATATATTATCTCCCACAATAATAAACTTAATATGTAGGTTATTAAATAGCAATAATTCAATAAATTGTGAATTAGACAAGGTGTTGCAAGATAATAGTAATATTATATCATTTGCTAATTTTATATTGAGATCAAATAATAATGATATGCGCAGTATATCTTTATATACTTTAATTATTGTATTAAGTTATTTGGTAGTACTTCTCTTATTAAAATATATTATTGGTAGATTAATAAAAAATATATATAATTGTTTTTGTAATAAAATAGTATTTGCAAGATGTGATAGTTTTTTAGGTGTTTTATGTGGAACAACAAAGGGCTTAATCTTTATATTTTTGTTTTCTATAATAATTATTATTGCTAATTCTATCAATATATTTGATGCAGGTGTACTGATGCAAATAAAATCTTCCAGTTTAATAGATTTTTCATATAATGTATTTAAACACTTGATAAGATAATTACAGGCTTATTTGCATTTTAGTTTTAACTATATGAAAGTGTAGGAAGAAAATAATTGTAATACTTCTTTTGTAAGTATATAATTAAGGAATTGATAGATTTAATACAAATAATATGTTATGTATTTGCTAATATACTTAAATTGATAATAGTATATCAGTTAGTCTTATTTAATATTGTATGCTTTATTTAAGCAAATATTTTGCATAAATCATTAATATGAGAAATTATGTTGGTATATGAATAATGCTATTTGAATAAGGCAAAATATAATCAAAAAATAGTATTAAAATATTATATTATTAATAAATTTTTAATTTGTACTATAATTGCTTTTAACATTTTATAAATATAGTTATATAAATATAACAAAAATATTCACAATGAAGTTATTGTGAATATTTTTATTTTAATAATCTTAAACATCAAAAAATGAGTTTTTGCTGTTGTGTACTAATGAATTTTATCTAAAAGAGTGTTCTTCCAGAACAACCACAGGTTCCGGTTTGTGTTGTGGGTAATCCTGCTAGTGCTAATAATAAAAGCAAAAGTATATTAGTATTTGTTGCCAAATCAGTTCCTGATGCAGATGCGATTATACCAATTAACATTACTAATAGTATGTCTTGTGAAAAATTCATTTTACCTCCTTCAACAAAAATATTTCTTTTTTGATGTTTTCTTACATAATATGTCTATTTTAAATATTGATTGTTTGTTAAAATATAATAAACATACTTAAAAAACTATCAACATTATATATGAAATGTAAAGTTAATATGTTACAAGGAGAATTATGGAAACATACTTATTGTTATCAAATAGAAATCAAGCAAAATTAAAGGAGTATATGCCAACAGAAAATGCTTTACAAAGAACTGCAAATTATTTTCAAAATTTTAGTGATGGTACTCGACTTAAAATAATAATATGTCTTGCAGTTTGTGATATGTGTGTTAATGATTTATCTACAATGCTAAATATAAATCAAACAACGATTTCTCATCAGTTAAAAATTTTAAAAAGTCAAAATATTGTTACATATAGGCGTGATGGTAAGATTTTGCTTTATTCATTATGTGATAAAAAGGTTAATGATATTATGTTTTTAGGGGCATGTTAATTGACTTTTTGGCAATCATTTTGTATACTTTTTACTGGAATTGTTTGAGTTAATTTTATATGTTATATTTGTAAGATTAAACAAACTTTGTATATGATTTTAACAAGGGGAAAAATATGAAAGGGAAGTTAATTGTAATTGAAGGCACAGATTGTAGTGGAAAAGAAACACAATCAAATTTACTTGTGGAGAATTTGAATAAATTAGGGAAACCAACAGAAAAATATTGTTTTCCAAGATATACAAGTCCAACTGGTAGAATAATTGCTGGACCATATCTCGGTAAACCTGATTATGGTGAAGGATATTTTAATGAAGGTGCAAGTAATGTTGACCCAAAAGTTGCAAGTTTATATTTTGCTGCTGATAGAAAATATAATATAAATGAAATAACGCAAAAATTAGACAATGGTATTAATGTTGTTGTTGATAGGTATATTGACAGTAATCTTGCTCATCAAGGTTCAAAAATTAGTGATTTTAAAGAAAGAAAAAAGATGTTTCATTTTTTAGATACTCTTGAATATAAACTTCTTGGACTACCAAAGGCAGATATTACAATATTTTTGTATATGCCACTTGAATGTGCAAAATTACTTAAAAGCCATAGACAAGAAAAGCCAGACCAACACGAAATGGATGAAAATTATTTGCTAAATAGTGAAAAAACATATTTATATTTGTCAAAGAAAAAGAAGTATATAAAAATAGATTGTGCAAAGGATAATAACCCAAAAAGTATTGAAGAAATACAAAATGAGATATTAAATAAAATATCAAAAAAATTATAAATTATTAATAAAAAACATAAAAAATGCAGAAATTTTAACAATTTTCTGCATTTTTATTACTATTTATTCTTTTTAATTTTATTTTTCTTTTTACCTTTTATTCCAAAAACGATTAAGATTACAGACACACAAGAAATTAATGAAAGTATACCAATAATAAGCGAATAGTTTACTCCACTAACAGATAAATCTGATGTTTTAATATAGTTAGATACTATATCGTTATTCTCATTATAAAATGAAATGTATGTGTATTCTTTCTTTTTATCATACCCATCAAGTATTCTTACTTGTGTATTTTTGTTTAAAACAAATTCATCTGGAGAAAATTCTCCTAAACTGTTTTTGGTGTAAATTTGTGAATTATCATTTTTAACTTTTGCATTAAAGTCAAGCTTTTTTATTGGTGAATTATCTTTTGAATTCATAGTATGAGCAATTAACACAAAACCAAAATCATTTTCAGTTTTTTCTGGAACAACATTAAACAAGTTAATTCTATAAAACATATCATTTGAATAGGAAACATCAACAGTTAGCTCTGTATGTACTGCAAGTTTGAAATCTTTGCCATCAACTTGTATTAATGGATTTGTTAGTGTTGGTTCTTGCAATTTATCTTCAACATAAATTTCACTATAAATATATGTTGCCAGTGTAACTTTTACCTTTTCTGGTCTTTGAGCACAATAAACACCTTGTGCAAGATTTGGAATAACACTTACACACAAAAGAAAAATTAAACATAATTTCATTAAAAATTTTTTCATACACTAATTATGCTCTAAAAACAAAAAAGTGTCAAGTTGAATTTATCTCAATTTTGATATGAACTGTTGACAATATTGCGAAAATTTTATATACTCAAAATAACGATATTATAGTTAATAAGTTACATATTTCTAACTATAATACTAAAAATAAAAATGGAGAAGAAAATGAAAAAATTTTTGGGTTACATATTGGTGCTTGCATTATTTTTTATCACACCAATAGCACTTGTCGGTTGTAAAGCTGAACTTGAAAATATTAAAGTTGACAAATCGACAATAAAACAAACATATGTTGTTGGTGAGCAAGTTGAAGACTTTAAACAAAATGCCAAAGTTTATGCAGTTTATTCTGATAAGACTGAAAAACTTGTTGACAAGAGTGAAGTTGAATTTTCAACAATAAACACAACAATCATTGGCTATCAAACTTTAACAATAACTTATAAGGATAAGGA
>CAMEUD010000061.1 GCA_945937975.1 uncultured Clostridia bacterium | reverse complement strand
TTATGCACTAAGGGTTCAAAATAACTTTAAACGCAGTATGAGTTTTTCGGATATGATACGAAGGGCTGTTGTTGTAAACCATATTGTAAGAAAATATGAAGATGATTTGATTGACTTTGGCAGACTTCGCAATGCCATTATTCACAAATCAAACGACAAATTTATTATTGCAGAACCACATATTGATGTTGTTGAAAAAATAGAAAAAATAGCAAGACTTGTGGCAACCCCGCCAAAAGTTATCGAAACAAATTGTGTTCATGATGTTTTTACTGTTGCTTATGATGTAAAAGTTATGAATGTAATTGAAATTATGGCACAAACATCATATTCAAACATTCCTGTGTTTAAAGATGGAGTGTTGATTGGTGTTGCAAACGGTCAAAAAATAATAAATCAATTTGGACTTTTTGTTACACAAGGTGGCAGTTCTGCTGACTTTTTGGAGAACAAAACTATTGGTGAAATTGTTGAAACTGAAACAGAACAACAATATTACCATGTTGCATCAGTGGATATTTCTATTGAAGAAATTATGAATATGTTTTTCACAAACCGTAAACTTTTGTGTGTTATATTAACAAAATATGGCAAAATGGGTGAAACTCCAATTGGCATTATTACAACAAGAGATTATATGGAATTAAATAAAATTATTGAAAACTATTAAAAATTACTGACAATAATTTGCATTTGCGAACTGTTGTCGTTTTTTTTATTGAGATTGATTATATATTAGATTTTATATGTAAAAAGAATAGTAATTAAGAATAATTGACACAAAAATATGTTTTGAGATATACTCTAAAAAAAGAAAAATGATATAAAGTAAGGGGAAAAGAAAAATGAAAAAAGTAATGAAGAATATTTTTTGTATAATGGTTTGTTTTTTATGTTGCTTTTGTTTAATGGCATGCGGTGATAACAATACTCCACCACAAGGAAACATAAGAGATGATTCTAAATGGTTTAGCCAAGAAGAATTAGAGCTAAAAGGGTTAAAAGATTTGCCACAACCAACTGGATGTAATGGTGAAATAAGTTCAAGTATTACTTGGTTTAATAATGGGTATTCATTTCATCAAGAATGTCCAAGTGAAGATGTTTTAACTCAAAATGCAAATTCATATTTTGATTATTTTAATTCAAAATATGAATCAAATTTTGGAATAGCAAAATTAAGAGCAATATCCGAAGATAACTCAAAAACATGGTATAAAATTAAAACAAATATAACTTTACAAGATTGCTATGGCACAAATCCAAGCAAGTTATATCAATGGTATTATATAATTGATACAACAGTTGATGCAGATGGGAATTTTGGTAAAGATGCGGTATATACATTTGAAATTAGATATGAATTTGATACAAACAAAAATACATATTTGTTCAAAATGTTTATAGAAAATGCTTCAACCAACAGATATGGAAATATGCAATTTTATTATTCAAAATAAGGTAGTTTTGGTAGAAGGAATTTTTTGTAAGTATGTTATTAACTTGAAATGTTTATTTAAAAAATATATGAGATTTCTCCTTTGTCCGTCAAAGTGGGCAAAGGGTTGATGTGATGATAAAAACACAAAATTAACTACAAGAACAAGGCTCGATAAAAAAGCCACCGCAGGAGTTTAGTTTCCTAAATGACTGTGGTGGTTTTTTGTCAGTAAACGAAGTTATTGTAAGTTAATTTTGTGTTTTTTCACATTTGCAATAATAACTTCCACTATGTTGAGTAGCAGGAAATCTTTGACCTTTTTCAAGATAAACACTGCCACCACAACGACATTCACTGTCATAGCAATCGTAATTTCCTGATTCTGGTGCTTGTTCACCTGGTTTGTATTTTTCCATTTTTAACCTCCAAGTCTATTGTGTGGAGAAAAAATAGAAATATACAAAAATTTTATAAGGAGATATTTTCAATTAAATCTTCAAATGTTACATTAAGAATTTTTGTCATTTTTATAATGTTATATAAAGTGGGTTCAACTTTATTTGTTTCCCATTCACTCACTCTTTGTTGACTAGTATTCATTAATTCAGCAAATTTTTTTTGACTTAATTTGCAAGATTGTCTAATTTCTTTTAAGTTCTCTCCAAATGTTTTCATTAATATATTTTTACACTAAATTCAATGTAAAATACTTGACTTACGCTAAAAATAGTGCTGTCTATATAATAGTAAAATATAATGATATATTAAGTTATGAAGTAAAAAGTAATAATACAAATGATCCTAGTTTGTGGGATATTGGGAACACAAAAAATTGCAATTATCTAGAATTGTTTATTAGAATTAAGAATGAGGAAACAAATTTAATTAGATTGGAATTGATAATAGATTTCGGAAGATATGATAATTTTCCTGGCAATGGTTTTGGGGGAAATTGGTGTTACTTCTCAAAAATATAAAAATTGAATAACAGCATTATATACATTTACATCTTTTTTGGAAGTCATCATTAATAAAAAGAATAAAAATGAGATTTGAGATTATTAATCTCATTTTTTATTTAATACTGTATGAAAATATTTTAAAAATTTTGCATAAAGTAGTTGACAAATGAATAGACTATGAATATAATAGTGCTAGCACAATCAAATAGAGAGTGCTAGCAATCAAAATTTACTAAAAGGGGGAAGCAATGAAGTTAAGTGAAAGAAAACATTTTATACTAACAAGCGTTATTGAAGATTATATTAAAGACGCAGCACCAATAACTAGTGCGAATGTGCAAGAAAGATATATACCAAAAGTTAGCACTGCAACATTGAGAAATGAACTTAATGCTCTTGAAAGTATGGGATATTTAAAACAACTTCATACTTCTGGTGGTAGAATTCCTACAGCCGAAGGTTATAAATATTATGTTTCCACTTTGCTTGAAGATTTTGAAGTTAGTGAAGAAAAATTAAACAAAGTAAAAACAATGCTTGATAATGAAACATCTTCACTTACACAAATTTTATCAGGAATTGCTGAAATTATTTCCAAAGCAACAAATTATCCAACAGTTATGGTTACAAATGGCTATGATAAATTGGTAATTGAAGAAGTGAAAATAATTCCACTCATTGACAATGAAGCTCTTGTGTTGTTTAGAACAAAAAGTGGAATTGTTAAAAATTCTATGCAAACAAATGCAAGCGAAAAAGTTTGCGATGATGCGTCAGCGTTTTTGACAAGGAAATTTTATGGTCAAACAATAGGAGAAATGCTTTCTGGTGATACACTTGCCAAAAGTTTGGGAGAAGTTCAAAACTTTCAATCCTTAGTAAGTGGGTTACTTGAAAGTATGAGAAGGTTTGTAACAAAACAAAACATTGATATTCGTGGAGAAAGTGCAGTAAACATTCTTGATGAAAATGAAAAGCGAAGTGTAAAGCAAACAAAAAAAATATTAACACTTCTTGGCGATAAGGAAGAACTACTTAATCAAATTGACACAAAAGCCGACCACATAACAGTAAAGATTGGCGATGAAGATGAAAAAATGGAAGGTTGTGCACTTATCACTGCACCAATAGTGATAAAAGGTACGCCAGTTGCATCTATTGCAGTAATTGGTCCAGACAGAATGGACTATGCAAACATTGCTCAAGCCTTGAATATTGTTATGAGTGAATTAAAAAGAGAATAGGAGAATTTGATGGCTTACAAGAAAACAAAATCCGAAGAAAATAAAAAAGATTACACTGTTGAGCCTTTTGTTAAAGATGAAGACAAAAAGCAAACTGAAGAACAAAAAGTTCAACAAGACAACATAGAAAACAAAAAAGAAGAATCAAAGGTTGAAGCAAAACAGCCAGAAAAAAATTTGGCAGATGAATATCTTAATATGGCAAGAATAATTCAAGCAGATTTTGATAATTATCGCAAACGAACGGCTGAAAGCATAAAACAAGCAAAACTTGATGGTGTAACTCAAGCAGTTGAAATTTTTATTCCTTGTCTTGATGTATTCAAAAAGGCAAAAGAAATGATTTCTGATGACAACTCGAGGAAGGGCATTGAGATGCTTGAAGACCAGATTCGTTCTTCACTCAAAGAATTGGGTGTTGAAAAAATTGAAACAATCGGCAAACAGTTTGACCCAAACCTACATCATTGTTTGATGGTTATGGAAGATAAAACAAAGCCAGATAATATAGTGTTAGAAGAATATCAAGCAGGTTACAGATTGGGAGATAAAATAATTAAATATAGTCAAGTTATAGTTAACAAATTAAAGGAGGAAAAGTAAACTATGGCAAAAATTATTGGTATTGATTTAGGAACAACAAACTCATGTGTTGCAGTTATGGAAGGTGGTAAACCTACCGTTATAGCAAACGCAGAAGGAGATAGAACAACTCCATCAGTTGTTGCATTTACAAAAGATGGTGAAAAATTGGTAGGAAAAGTTGCAAAGCGTCAAGCAGTTGCAAACCACGAAAACACTGTTACATCAATTAAAAGATTAATGGGTACAGATGAAAAAGTTACATTAAATGGTAAACAATATACACCACAAGAAATTTCAGCAATGATACTTTCAAAATTAAAACAAGATGCAGAAAGTTATCTTGGTGAAAAAGTTACACAAGCAGTTATCACTGTACCTGCATACTTTAACGATGCTCAAAGACAAGCAACAAAAGATGCTGGTAAAATTGCAGGCTTGGAAGTTCTTCGTATTATAAACGAACCAACAGCTGCTGCTCTTGCTTATGGTCTTGATAAGGGCGAAAATAGTAACCAAAAGATTTTGGTTTATGACCTTGGTGGTGGTACATTCGATGTATCTATCTTGGAAATTGGTGATGGCGTATTTGAAGTATTATCAACAAATGGTGATACAAGACTTGGTGGTGATGATTTTGATAACAGAATTATTGACCTTCTTGTTAAAGATTTTAAAGAAAAGAACAACATTGATTTGTCAACAGACAAACTTGCAATGCAAAGATTAAAAGAAGCAGCAGAAAAAGCAAAAATTGAACTTTCTGCAACTCCAAAAACAACAATCTCACTTCCATTCATTAGTGCAGATGCAACAGGTCCAAAACACTTGGAATATGATTTAACAAGAGCACAATTTGACTCTATTACATCTGATTACATTGACAAAACAATTGAATGTACAAAGAGAGCACTTGCAGATGCGAAACTTTCTATAAATGATATTGCAAAAGTTATACTTGTTGGTGGTTCAACTCGTATTCCAGCAGTTTATGAAAGAGTAAAGGAATTCACAGGAAAAGAACCATTCAAAGGTATTAACCCTGATGAATGTGTTGCTATCGGTGCTTCAATTCAAGCAGGTGTTCTTGCTGGTGAAGTTAAAGATGTACTTTTACTTGATGTTACACCACTTTCACTTGGTATTGAAACATTAGGTGGAGTATTTACAAAACTTATTAACCGTAACACAACAATTCCTACAAAGAAATCACAAGTATTCTCAACTGCAACAGATAACCAAGCAGGTGTTGATATTCATGTTCTTCAAGGTGAAAGAGAATTTGCTGCACAAAACAAAACTCTTGGAAGATTCCAATTAACAGATATTCCACCAGCACCAAGAGGTGTTCCACAAATTGAAGTTACATTTGATATTGATGCAAACGGTATTGTTCATGTTAGTGCAAAAGACCTTGGAACAAACAAGGAACAATCAATTACAATAACTGCTTCAAGCAACTTAACAGAAGAAGAAATCAACAAAGCTGTTAAAGAAGCTGAACAAAATGAAGCAGAAGATAAAAAGCGTCGTGAACTTATTGATGCTAAAAACGAACTTGATAACAAAGTATATCAACTTGAAAAACTT
Source organism: uncultured Clostridia bacterium (assembly GCA_945937975.1). Lineage (GTDB taxonomy): Bacteria > Bacillota > Clostridia > Christensenellales > UBA1242 > UBA5893. Next base: position 1,283 of record CAMEUD010000061.1, on the reverse strand, counting down.
GTAAAAGACAGCGAAAGCAAATTAAGTGAAGAAGACAAGAAAACTGTTGAAGATGCAATCGCAGAAGCAAAGAAAGGTCAAGACTTAAATGACATTGAAGAAGTTAAAAAAGTAAGTGAAGAACTTACAAAGAAAGTTGAACCTATTATTGTAAAGATGTATCAAAATGCACAACCAGAAGGTAATGGAGATAATAACAATAATGGCTCAAACGATGGAACTGACCCAGAAGTTGTTGTTGATGACGACAAGAAATAAATCTAAATAAAATTTTAGCCTACCACGATAGGTAGGCTTTAATTTTGTAAAAGGAGAAATGTATGGCTAATAAAGATTATTATGCAATTTTGGGTATTGATAAAAGTGCGTCAGCAGATGAAATAAAATCAGCATATAGAAAAATGGCAAAAAAGTATCACCCAGACCTAAACAAAGATAATCCCGAAGCAGCAGACAAGTTTAAGGAAGTAAACGAAGCCTATGAAGTTTTGTCTGACCCACAAAAAAAGAGCAATTATGACCAATTTGGTAGTGCAGATGGCCCACAATTCTCTGGATTTGGTGGTGGCAGTGGTGCATCAAATATGGGTGGTGGCTTTGATTTCTCTGGTGATTTTGGAGATATTTTTGGTGACATTTTCTCAGCTTTTGGTGGTGGAAGTGGCAGAAGTTCAAGAAGACAAGTGTATCGTGGCGAAGATATAAATGTTTCAATGACAATAACACTCAAAGAAGCGTGTGAAGGTGTTACAAAAAATATTACAATAAATAAATATGAAACTTGCAGTGATTGTAATGGCACAGGTGCAAAAGGTGGAAAAGAATATTCTGTTTGTCCAGATTGTAAAGGTATGGGCAGAGTAAGATACCAACAAAACACAATTTTTGGAACAACTATTCGTGAAGGTGCTTGTCAAAAATGTGGTGGAACAGGTAAAATTATCAAAGAAAAATGTGATTCTTGCAGTGGTAGGGGTTACAAGAGAGTTCAAAAATCTGTTCAAATCAAAGTTCCTGGTGGAATTGATGATGACCAAATTCTGCGTATGAGTGGTCAAGGTAATGCTCCACTTACCACTGGTGGTGGACAAAATGGCGACCTTAACATAAGGATAACAGTTGCTCCTGACAAGTTACTTACAAGAAAAGGTAATGACTTGTATTTAGATGTTTTTGTACCATTCACAACTCTTATTTTGGGTGGAAGTGTTGAAGTTCCAACTCTTGACGGAATATTCAATCTTGAAATTAAAGGATTGACCCAAAGTGGAACAGTGATGAGA
>CAMEUD010000060.1 GCA_945937975.1 uncultured Clostridia bacterium | reverse complement strand
GGTTTTAACCATTCACTATTAAGATCTCCAGCTTCACAAGCTTCGCAAGCCTTAAGTGCTGAACCTCTGATAATTGGAGTTGTATCTCCTGGGAATCCATAAGATGTTAATAAATCTCTAACTTCCATTTCAACAAGGTCAACAAGTTCTGGATCTGCTTGATCCATTTTGTTTAAGAACACTACAATGTATGGAACACCAACTTGTCTTGCAAGAAGAATGTGTTCTCTTGTTTGAGGCATTGGACCATCTGCTGCTGAAACAACAAGGATTGCTCCGTCCATTTGTGCAGCACCTGTAATCATATTTTTAACATAGTCTGCGTGTCCTGGGCAGTCTACGTGTGCATAGTGTCTCTTTGCTGTTTGGTATTCAACGTGTGCTGTGTTAATTGTAATACCTCTAGCTTTTTCTTCTGGTGCTTTATCAATATCTGCATATTTCATTGATTCAGCAAGACCTTTAAGAGCACTATATTGGCAAATTGCTGAAGTAAGAGTTGTTTTACCATGGTCAACGTGTCCGATTGTACCAATGTTAACGTGAGTCTTAGTTCTGTCAAATTTTTCCTTAGCCATTTTTTAATTCTCCTTTATTTTATTTGATTTTTTAATCTCTATGATAATAACACAAATTTTTATAATTGACAAACATTTTTCATATTTTTATAAAAATGTGTTATTACATATAACTTTTCTTTTGGCTGTTGGGTCTGCCATAAAAAAGTTTATTTGTTTTGCCCATTCTTGTTGCTTTCGCTAAATACAAAAACGGGCAAGCAAATTATTAGTTAGATTTTTTGCGTTCTCCAACAATTTTTTCGGTAATTGATTTTGGAACTTCTTGATATTTAAGTGGTTCCATAACAAATGTACCTCTTCCTTGTGTTTGAGAACGAAGGTCTGTTGCATAACCGAACATTTCTGCAAGTGGAACTTCTGCTCTAACTCTTTGATATCCTGGGATAGAGTCATTTCCAAGAAGTATACCACGTCTTGATGTCAAGTTACCCATAACTGTTCCAAGATAATCATCTGGAACATCAACTTCAACCTTCATAATAGGTTCCAAAAGCACTGGGTCAGCTTTTGCTGCACCTTCTTTAAATGCAAGGCTTCCTGCGATTTTGAACGCCATTTCACTAGAGTCGACATCGTGGTAAGAACCATCAAATACAGTTGCTCTAAAGTCTGTTGTTTCATAACCAGCAATAACACCGTTCATTCTTGCTTCATCAATACCTTTGTTAACTGGTTGAATAAATTCTTTTGGAATTGATCCACCAACTGTTTTATCAACAAATTCATATCCTGAACCTGGTTCAAGTGGTTCAAACTTAACCCAACAGTGTCCATATTGACCTTTACCACCAGATTGACGAATAAATTTACCTTCTGCTTCAACAGCTTTTCTTATTGTTTCTCTGTAAGCAACTTGTGGTTTACCTACATTTGCTTCAACTTTGAATTCTCTAAGCAATCTATCAACAATAATTTCAAGGTGAAGTTCGCCCATACCAGAAATAAGGGTTTGTCCTGTTTCTTGATCAGTTTGTACTCTGAATGATGGATCTTCTCTTGCGAGTTTTGCAAGGGCAAGAGCCATTTTTTCTTGCATATCTTTTGTTTTTGGTTCGATTGCAAGTTGGATAACAGGTTCTGGGAATTTCATACTTTCAAGTTGAATTGGGTGAGCTTCATCACAAAGTGTGTGCCCTGTTATTGTGTCCTTAAGTCCAACAATAGCAGCAATATCACCTGCTTTAACTTCTTGAATTTCTGTTCTGTTGTTTGCATGCATACGAATAAGTCTTCCAACTCTTTCGGTTTTTCCATTGTTTGCATTATAAACATATGAACCTGCTTTAAGTGTTCCGCTATATACACGGAAGAATGTCAATGAACCAACATATGGGTCAGTTGCAATTTTGAATGCAAGACCTGCAAGTGGTGCATTTGCATCTGGGTGTCTAAATTCTTCTTCGCCTGTTTCTGGGTTAATTCCTTTAATTGACTCAACATCTGTTGGGCTTGGCAAATAATCAACCATTGCATCAAGAAGGTTTTGAACACCTTTGTTTTTGTATGATGAACCACAAAGCATTGGGGTAACTTTCTTTGCAATTGTTGCCTTTCTTATTGCCTTTTTAAGTTCGTCGATACCAATTTCTTCTCCAGCAAAATATTTCTCAAGCAAAGCATCATCAGTTTCTACGACTGATTCAATAAGTTCTTCATGACGTTTCTTTGCTTCTTCTTGATATTCAGCAGGGATTTCAACTTCGTCCAAGATTTTTCCCAAATCATCTTCTGGAATATATGCTTTCATTGTCAAAAGATCAATAATACCTTTGAATGATTCAGCCATTCCAATTGGCATTTGAAGTGGGAGTGGTTTTGTGCGAAGTCTATCTCTTACAGATTCAACACATTTGTCAAAGTATGCATCATCTCTATCCATTTTGTTAACAAAGATGATAACAGGAACTTTACATTCATTTGCTTGACGCCAAACTGTTTCTGTTTGAGGTTGAACTTTATCTCTTGCAGAAAGTACCAAAACGGCACCATCAAGAACTTTTAATGAACGCAATACTTCAATTGTGAAGTCAACGTGTCCTGGTGTATCAATAATGTTTATTTTGTGGCCTTTCCAGTGGCAAGTTGTACAAGCAGAAGTAATTGTGATACCTCTTTCTTGTTCTTGTTCCATCCAGTCCATTGTTGCAGCACCATCGTGAACTTCACCAATTTTGTGGTTGATACCTGTATAGAAAAGAATTCTTTCGGTTGTTGTGGTTTTGCCGGCATCAATGTGCGCCATTATACCGACATTACGAGTTAACGCTAAATTCTCGTCCATAATTTTCTCCTTATTTTTATCTAAATAATTTTTTCTAAATTAAATAAAACTATTCATTTTTTACCAAAAACGACAAAAACTATTTAATAAATATAACTCTCGAGCGAAATATTTATATAAATTCTAAAAATTTTTATTTTGAAATATTAAGAATTTTCAAAATGTTTTCAAGTTTTATGCAAATTATTTTTTAATATCAAAAACTTGAATAGTGTAAATTTTTAATTTTTAACAAGAAGTGCTAGGCTCTATTTCAACTAGCCCCTTTTTTGCAAAACTAAAAATTGTTTCTTGTAAATTTTTAATTTTTGTTAAGAAAGACGATGCTCGCTTGTTAAATTTGCGTAGGAGTTTAGTTCTATCTAAATGACTATGCAAATTTCGTCAAGCAAAAACAAAGTATCCAAAACAAAAACTTGAATAGTGTAAATTTTTAATTTTTAACAAGAAGTGCTAGGCTCGACAAATTTGTTCACGCAGGAGTTTGCTGACGCAAATGACTGTGTGACGAATTTGGCAGTAAACGACGCAATTCACAGTTAAAAATTAAAAATTTTACCATTTGTAATGAGCAAAAGCCTTATTAGCTTCAGCCATTCTATGCATTTCATCTCTTCTCTTAATTGCAGCACCTTGATTGTTATAAGCATCAAGTAATTCGCCAGCAACTTTTTCTTCCATTGTTCTTTCACTGTTTCTCTTTCTTGCGAATAAAACAATCCAACGAATGGCAAGAGTTTGTCTTCTTTCAGGTCTGATTTCCATTGGTACTTGGTATGTTGCACCACCAACTCTACGACCTTTTGTTTCAAGAACAGGTTTAACATTTTCAATTGCTTGTGTGAATACATCAATTGGGTCTGAACCAGTCTTTTCTTTTATAATGTCAAAAGCACCATAAACGATTGATTGAGCAATACCTTTCTTCCCATCATACATAACTTGGTTAATGAATTTTGTAACTAGTTTGTTGTGGAATTTTGGATCTGGTAATACATCACGTTTTGGCACACCACTTCTTCTTGGCATAGTGTTTAGTTTCTCCTTTTAATAGATTTTAGTTAAATTTTTTATTTAGGTTTTTTTGCGCCATATTTTGAACGGCTTTGCATACGTTTTGCAACACCTGAAGAATCAAGTGCACCACGAACGATGTGATAACGAACACCTGGAAGGTCTTTTACACGTCCACCACGAACAAGAACAACGCTGTGCTCTTGAAGGTTGTGTCCGATTCCTGGAATATAGCAAGTTCCTTCTTGACCATTTGAAAGCTTAACTCTGGCAATTTTACGAAGAGCTGAGTTAGGTTTTTTAGGTGTTGTTGTTTTAACAGCCAAACATACACCACGTTTTTGTGGGCAGTTTTCAAGGAGTGGTGATTTGCTCTTTTTATCAAAAGATTTTCTTCCACTACGAACCAACTGGTTAATTGTAGGCATATTTTTCTCCTTTTATAAAAATTTGCTATTTCACATAACAAAAAAGCGAATTCATCAAAGTATGTTTTACTAAACTTGACAAATTCGCATTGCAACAGTGTTCAACTTATTAAAGTATTAAACACAACACGCATATACACCAATTTGTGTAGTTTCGGTAAAACAAAGTTAATTGCTACCTGCTGTTTGTTAATATGGCCTAACTAGCAAAATTAGGACTTAGGTGCAAATGAAAAAAACATTTACGAAGTAAATATACACGATTTTACCCAATTTGTCAACCACTTATAAAAACTTTTTTACAAGCGAATATAAATATATTTATTAGGAAAGCGAACAAAGTAAGTTATTATAAAAATAAAAACATGGCAAAGTGCCTTGCTTTAATAACTACCTTCAAGTGTTTTGTCTTTAAACATCTCATCATTAAAAAAATCAAAAAGTGAGATATCCAAAGCATCACAAATATCGAGCAATGTTCTTGTGCCTGGATTCTTACTTTTTCCATAAAAATACTTGTTATTGTACTAGGGTCAAGACCTGCAATGGTTCCCAACTTATTTGGAGTAATATCTCTATCTTACACAATTTTAATATTCTTTTTGTAATTGCTTCAGTTAATAACATATCAATGTATCTTTGACTTTAAAATATCATTATGCTATTATAATATTGAAGGATATATCGGTGACTTATTTGTCTTGTTTATACAGAGCATTCTTAAATATCGTCAAACTTTAAACTTGAGAATAATTTATTAAAAGATAAATATAAAATCGGGGAAAAAGAATTATTGTAACAATGAAGAATAATAGTATTAGAACATATCACTTTTAACAAAGGAGAAAGAATTGAAATGGAAGAAGATAATAAACAAATATGGAATAACATTATAAATCTCTTTAATGAATATAAAGATGCTGAAGAATTCAAAATTCAAACATTGTGGGAAAAGATATTTATAGAATATTTAAATTATAAAACACTAGAAGGCGACATTATCTCACATAAGGAAATGATGATTGGTTCAACAAAAAAATAATTACAGATATTGTATTGAGAAAAAATAACGAAGATTTTGCTGTTGTGGAATTAAAAAAAGAATGTTTTGATGCTTGTGATAAGAAATATTTTGAACAGCTTTTAAGTTATTTAAAATTATTAAAAATTCCAATCGGTATCCTTATTGCAAACAAAATAAATTTAATTGTATACGATTACAATAAAGATGATGAAGACCAACAATCAATACAAATAGAATTTGATAAAGATAATCCACTTGGCGAAAAATTTGTAAATTTATTTAAAAAAGAGAATTTGGATGAAAACAGAATTAAAGATTTTGTAAATGAAAATTACAAAATTGAAAAGGACAAACTAAAACTTGAAGAAAAGATAAATGATGAAGAATTTATAAAATCTATATTGGCCAATTATTTCAAAGAAAATGGTTATAATCAAACTACTATTGATTTGCTTTTCAACGATTATAAAATAATCACCACTCATAAAGTAATATTACCATTAACTCCCACTCCCATCACTAAGTTATCTCCCAAACTACCTACACATACATTAAAAAAAAGTATATCACACAAATTAAGCAAAGAGAACACGCTAGACAAAGAGAATGCGATTGCACTTTGTAAAGAACACAACATATCCATTCCAATTCCAGGATATAATACTTTTGCAAATTATGACGGGAAAAAATATCCTGCAAATGTAAAATTAGATTATTTGAATCACTACTGGTTTATTTTGTTAAATAATAATGAGGAGAAAAAATTACATATCCTAAAAATTCCAGCAAACACATTCTGTCAAGCCAATTTTCATATAAGAACTGATAGAAACCTAATTGTGCTAGCAATTGATAGTGATTTTGTGGATGATCATCCATCTTTTGGAATCCATAATGATTTTAGTAAATATATAGTTGGTGAAATAGATTATAGTAAGGGGGTTTTATAATTATGCCATCAGAATTAGGATTTAAAGAATATTTAATAGAAGAAGAATATAAACATTGGACAGGGTCTGGTTATCCTAGCACCGTTCTTCAATATGTATCAGCAATTGAACAAGTAATGAAACAAGAAGGAATCCAAGATTGGTTAACTCTTGCTGAAGAATTACCAAACTTAATTCTCAAATACGACAAATATGGCTCAATGGAAAAATTTGGGGCTAAAGGTCATAACACAGTCATAAATGCACTAAAAAGATTTAGTGAATATGTGTTAAATGCAACAGATTATGCCGAAACATTAACAGCAAAATGGACAAAAATGGGGTGTTAAATATGGAGAAAAATAGTATAATTGGAGCAATTATTGGAGATATTGCAGGTTCAAGATTTGAATTTAATTCAATAAAAAGTAAAGAGTTTGATTTGTTACTTAAAGCAGAACACCGCCCTGAATCGTGTTACGAATATCGTTTGACATGTCATTTTACTGATGACACAGTTATGACAATTGCAGTGGCAAATGCCCTAATTGAATCAAATGGAAATTGGGAAACCCTTAAAAACGCAACAATAAAAAATTTGAAATATTATGGACAAAAATATCCGCATGCAGGTTATGGCTCAAGGTTTAAAAAATGGCTTAATAGTAATACCTCAGAACCATATAACTCATTTGGGAACGGAAGTGCAATGCGTATTAGTTCTGTACCATATTTTGCAAAAAGTTTGGAAGAAGTTAAAATATTGTCATCTCTCGTGACTGAAGTAACACACAATCATCCAGAAGGTGTTAAAGGTGCAGAAGCTGTAGCGGTTTGCATTTGGCTTGCAATGAATGGTTATGAT
>CAMEUD010000059.1 GCA_945937975.1 uncultured Clostridia bacterium | reverse complement strand
TCATTTATAACTTGATAAGGGTATTCATTTTCATCTTTTGCAAATTCTTCATCAAGTGTAAAATCGCTGTCAAAAGGATTGTATCCTTGTTCTTCATATAACTTGCCCAAATTTTCGTTATATAAATTCAAAGCGTTAAAAACATCAACACTCTTATCTTCTTTCAAATCGTGTTTAATGTCGTCCATAAGTACATTTTCAGACTTTTTTTCTGCAAGACTATTCTTTTTTGTGTAATCAATTATTTCCATAGTTATATTTTAAAAAATATTAGTATATTTGTCAATAAAAAGTTAGTATGAAAATATTTAAAATGTTGTTGACAAATTGCTGGACATATGGTAACATTTAGGTGCACTTGAAGTTTCGGGTGTTTTTTTTAAGTAGAGAAAATTAAGGAGAGATATTATGGCAAATCCAACAAGAACATTAGTAACACTTGCTTGCACAGAATGTAAAGAAAGAAATTACTCAACAAGCAAAAACAAAAGAAGCCAACCAGACAGAATTGAAATTTCAAAATATTGCCCAAGATGCAATAAACACACTGTTCACAAAGAAACAAAATAAGGAGTAACTTATGGCAGAAAATAATGAAAACAAAACTGCAAGCGAACTTGGAACAGAAACAGTGATTGAAGCAAAAGAAACAGCTAAGGCTGATGCAAATCAATCAAAAAAAGTTGCCAAAGACCAAAAGGCAGTTAAAGATCAAAAAAAGGATAAGAAGAAAAAAGACAAAAAACCATCAAAGCTTGGCAAAAAAGTAAAAGAAACAACAAGTGAACTCAAAAAAGTTACTTGGCCAACATTTGGAAGTGTTGTTAAAAAAACAGGTGTTGTTTTAACAGTAGTTCTTATTTTTGCAGTAGTTCTATTTGGAATAGATAGATTACTTGCTTGGATTTTTGACCTTTTAATCAATAGTGTTGCATAAGGGGTGAATATATGGAAGAAAATTTAGAACCAAAATGGTATGTTCTTCACACATATTCAGGGTATGAAAATGTTGCCAAAGAAAATCTTGAAACAATGACAGTAAAATATGGTCTTCAAGATAGAATTATGGACATTATTATCCCAATGGAAAATGTTATTGAAGAAAAAAACGGAAAGAAAAAGCTTATTCAAAGAAAAACAATGCCAGGATATCTTCTCGTTAAAATGCGTTACGCTGATGATATTTGGCACAATGTAACAAGAACTCGTGGTGTAACTGGGTTCACAGGACCAAAAGGTCGTCCACTTGAACTTAGTCCAGAAGAAGTTCAAAGAATGCACCTTGAAAGAGTTGTTGTTGAAGTTGACCTTGAAAAAGGCGACAAAGTAAAAGTAATAGATGGTCCACTTGATGGAACAATCGGCACAGTAACAGAAGTTGATGGAGTAAATTCAAGATGCAAAGTTGCTGTCGAAATGTTCGGTCGTGAAACAATCGTTGAGTTGGATTATTCACAAATCCAAAAAGTTGCAGACTAACTTTTTGAAAATATGTGCTTCATTTTAAAAGCACGCATTATTATTTAGGTTTTATCAAGTGAAAACTTGTTAAAATATATATCGTGGGAGAAGGATATTTGCTGTCCTTTGTAATCACCACTTAAGGAGGATTTTATTATGCCAGCAAAAAAAATTAATGCAATTGTAAAATTGCAATTGCCAGCAGGTAAAGCCACACCAGGACCACCAGTAGGTTCATCACTTGGTCCTCATGGTATCAACATTGCAGGTTTTACCAAAGAATTTAACGATAAAACTGCCAAACAAGCAGGACTTATCATCCCTGTTGTGATAACAATTTATCAAGACAGATCATTTGACTTCGTGCTCAAAACTCCACCAGCAGCTGTTTTAATTAAAAAAGCTCTTGGTTTGGAAACAGCATCAGGAAAGCCAAACAAACAAAAAGTCGGAAAATTAACTATGGCACAAGTTCGCGAAATCGCTGAAACAAAAATGCCAGATCTCAATGCTTCATCAGTTGAACAAGCTATGTCAATGATTAAAGGCACAGCAAGAAGCATGGGAGTTACAGTTGAAGAATAGTGGAAGAGATTAACTCGTAAATACCACAGGAGGCTATTATGAATAACGGTAAAAGATACCAATCAATTAAAAATTCTATTGATAGCAAAAAGCTTTATGAACCAAAAGAAGCTTTTGATATCTTAACAAATGCCCCAAAAGCAAAGTTTGATGAAACTGTTGAACTTCATGTTCGTTTGGGTGTTGATGGAAGAAACGCTGACCAACAAGTTCGTGGCGTTGTTGTTCTTCCAAATGGAACAGGTAAAAAAGTTAAAGTTTTAGTTATCGCAAAAGGCGACAAGGCAACAGAAGCTGAACAAGCAGGTGCTGACGTTGTTGGTGCTGAAGATGTTGTTGCAAAAATTGCCAACGAAAACTGGCTTGACTTTGATGTTTGTATCACAACTCCAGATATGATGGGTGTTGTTGGTAGAATCGCTAGAGTTCTTGGACCTAAAGGTTTGATGCCAAACCCAAAGAGTGGAACTGTTACAATGGATGTTAAAAAAGCAATTCACGATGTTAAAGCTGGTAAAGTTGAATATCGTTTGGACAAATCAAATAATATCCATGTTGTAATTGGAAAACTCAGTTTTGGTAGTGAAAAACTTGCTGAAAACTATGACACTTTAATTAGTGCTATAATTAAAGCAAAACCAGCATCTGCAAAAGGACAATACATTCGTAATGTTGTTGTTGCAAGCAGTATGGGACCTGGAATTAAGCTTAACACAAGAGCATAACAAAACAAAAAGTATGACGATTTTAAAATCGTCATATTTTTTTATTATTTATCATCTTAATATTTGTTGTATTTGGTATGTTTGGACAAATGTTATTTTACTTTTTTTAAGTTTTATGATAAAATGCTATGCAAAAGAAAGAAGGTAAAATTATGTACGATGAATTAACTCGTGAAGATATACAAAAAATGCAAGAAGAACTTGATTATAGAATAACTGTAATAAGAAATGATTTGCACGAAAAAATTATGCAAGCCAAAGAATGGGGTGATTTTTCAGAAAATGCTGAATATCACGAAGCAAGGCGTGCAAAAGGTAGAAATGAAAGCAGAATAGAATACTTGCAAAATATGATAAAAACAGCAAAAATTGTTGAATCAAAGCAAAGTTGTGATTCTGTTGGAATGAATAGCAAAGTTGAAGTCGTTTATGAAGAAGACGGAAGCATCGAAACTTATGAAATAACATCAACGGTAGGTCAAGATGCAATCAATAACAAGATAAGCAAAGATTCCCCATTTGGAAAAGCTGTTTGGGGTAAAAAGGTGGGAGATAGAATACTTGTAAAAGTAAACGATATGGTATCCTATTATATTACAATAAAATCAATAAAATAAAATATTATCAATTTATTTGTAAATATGCTCATTAAACAAAAATATTTATATTAAAGTAATCGTAAAACTCTTTAAAATATTTGACTTATGTAAAATATTTATACTAAAATAAAATCAGTATAAAAAGGAGAGAGATATGAAAAAATTCAAATTGTTAGCAAGTATTGCATCAATGTGTTTAGCAATCGCAGTTCTTTGCTTTGGTGTATTTGCAGCATCAAGTGTAACATACCAAATTTCTGGTACAATTTCATATGATGTAAGTGATGTATTTGTAAATGTAAAAACAACAGTATATTCATATGCAGATGCACTTAGCTCAACCGATCTACAAAAATATGCCGATGGAATTAAAGCAAAAGGTGCTCAAGAAACAAACCAAACTGTATCAATTTCTGGAGCAGATAAAACATTTAAGTATACAAACCAAACAGGTAGTTATACAAATGGTAGATCAGGTACAGGTATCATTTCAGGTAAAGGTGACTTGACAACAAGTGGACTTAACTTGGCTTATAGCAATACAAACGGTTATTCATACTTTATTGTTATAACAGTTACAAACCTTGCTTCAAAAGCATTAAAAGTTACACCATCTAATGAAACTTGGGGTGCAAGTGTAAATAGCGTTCACTATGTATCAGCAACAAACTCAACAGGAATTGCAAAAGGCACAACAGATAACTTTGTGATTGCAATGTCTATTGTTGATAAAAAAGTTGCAATTAACACAGCAAATGACTTTGGTTTAACACTCACATTTGCTTACTAAGATTAATTTAAAATAAAAATATGACGATAATTTATATCGTCATATTTTTTATATTTTATTTGCATAATTTGTTGTAATCATTACAGATTACTTAATCACTTCACTTAAAGCAAGGAGTATTCCAAGTTTACCATATTCATAGGTAAGTCCACCTTGCATATATGCTGTAAATGGTTCAATAAGTGGGCCATCACAACTGAGTTCTATTGTTGAACCAGATGTAAAACTCCCACTTGCCATAATTTCTTCATGTGGATATCCAGGAGTTTCACCAGGTACAGGTGTAACATAACTTTCAACTGGGGCACATTTTTGAATACCAACACAAAAGTTAATCAAATTTTCTCTTGTATACAAATCTATTGTTTGAACAATGTCTGTTCTTTCTTCGTCAAATAATGGGTCAACCTTGTATCCCAATTTTTGTAACATTAATGCTGCAAAAGTCATAGTTTTTAAACTTGATGCAACAACAGTTGGCGCATTGTATAAACCTTTAAAGAAAGATAAAAGTTGGTTAAAGTTTGCACCAATATCTTTCCCAATACATGGAGCAGAATATCTTTCTGCAACATCTTCTATTAAATCTTTTCTTCCAACGATGTATCCACCAGATTTTGCAACACCACCACCCAAATTTTTCATAAGTGAACCAACAATAATGTCTGCACCGACTTCTATTGGTTCTTTTGTTTCAACAAAATCTCCGTAGCAGTTATCAACCATAATTATAACATCTTTGTCAACATCTTTGATTGCTTTGCAAACTTTTTCTATTTTGGCAATAGTTAAACTTTTTCTATGAGAGTATCCACGACTTCTTTGAATTTCAACAAGTTTAACCTTGCCTTGTTTTAATCTATTTTGAATTGCATCAATATCAAAATCATCATTCACGAGTTCAATTTGTTCGTACTTAATTCCATTTTTAAGTAATGAATTTTTGCTTGTCCCAGTAAGTCCAATTATGCTTTTTAATGAATCATAAGGTTCTCCTGTTATTGAAATCATTGTATCGCCATATTTTAAAAGTCCAGAAAATGTTAGGTTAAGAGCGTGTGTTCCACTCATAATTTGTGGACGAACGAGTGCATCTTCTGCTTTAAAAATTTGAGCATAAACTTTTTCCAATTTATCTCTGCCACCATCACTATACCCATAGCCAGTAACTTCGGCAAAATCTGAACATGATAATCTGTTGTCTTGAAATGATTGCAATACTTTTGCACTATTTATTAAAGCGACTTCATCATATTTTTTAAATATTGGTTCAAGTTCGCTATCACAACTTTTTGCAAGTTCAACTAATTTTTCATTTATATTTAATCCGTAAAACATTTCTTCTCCTATTTGTAACCATAGTAGTTTACTTGTTTTTAGTACTTTTGTAAAGTAAAATACAACTCTTGACATAATCAGCATTTGTGTAGTAGAATTGTGGGTAAATTATTTAAGAGAGATTATGAGAAGAGTTATTTTATATATAAGGGGGTATTTGATTTTAGCACCACCAACCAAAATTGAATAAAGGCTACGCAATACTCCGTTTACTGTCAAATTTCCCACACAGTCATTTGGGAGTCCAAATTCCTGCGTGGACGCATATGGGGTACCCTAAAAACAGTTGTTGTTTTGGGGGAAAGGAAAAACCGAGCGTGCGAACCGAGATTTTGAATGTAAGACATTCAAAATGAGTACAGGCGAGAGTTTTGACGATGAGTCTCGTCTTGCTTGCCTTTATTCAATTTTGGTGTTACGGTACACTGATATTTGGTGTCAAACAAAATTCGCAATACTTTGTTTACTGTCAAATTTTTGTACATTATAAATATCGATTAGTTTGCAGTAAATTTAAAAATCTACATTAATATTTGGTGTAGATTGGTTTATTAATAAAAAAATATATATAAAATACAAAAGGATAAATTAAAATAATGGAAAATAATAATGAAATTAGCAATAATAATGTTGCTAATGAAGAAATAAAAAATGATGTTGTTTTAGATGAAAAAAATAAAACAACAAAAAAGAAAAATATATTTGTAAGAGTATGGCAATACTTTACAACTTATGAAAAAATTTGGTTATTTGTACTTTGGTCAGCAGGTATAACACTTGGAATTATATTCCCAGAAGGTGAAGTTTGGTGGGTACAAATGTTTGCTATGATTACTTTGGTTGGTGGTTGTGCTTGTGAATTGTTACTTTCAAAGCAATCAAAATGGGCATTTATTATATCGTTCTTTTTCTATGACTTAACACAAATTGTTGTTTATGTCGCAAATGGATATTATGTTAGTGCATTGTTTGAAGCTCTGTTCTGGTGTCCTATGTTGTTTATCTCATTTTTCGCTTGGGATAAAAAGAAAGATAAAGAAGATGCAAATATAACACAAGTAAAAGCAATTAACTATAAAAAAGAAACATTGATGTTTGTTGGTGTTCTTGCAGTATCAATAGGTATGGGTGTTCTATTTACATTTGCAGGAACTTGGTTCCCAGGAACATGGTTTAGTGGATTAAGCGAATATTGGTATATTGATGCACTTGCAAACACATTTAGCGTATGTAATGGGTTATTCTTGTGGTTTAGATACAAAGAACAATGGATTGCATGGCTCGGTCTTACTGTATGCGAAAGCATTATGTGGATATTGAGCAAGCAATGGGTTATGCTTATTTTGGAACTTGGATATTTGACAAACACAATTTATGGTTACATCAAATGGACAAAATATGTAAAAAATCATAAAAATGAAGATGAACCTATGGAAATTTCAAAAGAATAGTGCTATACTAATTTTGAAGGTTAAAAATGAAAGTAAAAGTTTACAATAAAGAATTTGAAGCAAAAATTTTGTATAATCAAGAACAAAATTCATATCGCATTGAAATATTGGATAATTCAAACATAATGGGTTATGCAACATTCAAATTAAAGAGAAACAAATACCCAGATTCAATTTGGCTTTACAAAATTGAAACATATCCAAAGTATGCACACACTGGTGTTGGCACTGCAACAATAAATTTGCTTGAATATTTTGCTTTGCAAAACAGAGCACAAGTTGTTGAAGGGAAGTTTTATCCAGAAAACGAATTTGCAAAACCATTTTATAAAAAATATGGTTACTCAATTGAT
>CAMEUD010000058.1 GCA_945937975.1 uncultured Clostridia bacterium | reverse complement strand
TCATTTCTTTTCTGGGTTAAGTAATGAGTTTGAGTATATTCTATCTTTTGAGTGGGTACAACAAACCCTGCAACACCTTTAATGCAGAAATAGAAAAATCGCACTCCAACATTACTGTTAGAATGCGACTCCGATTGGCGGGAAGACCGTTATCCAATCCTAACACCAAAATATATGTTGGCGTTGGGTGGGTGAAAATTGTTTTAAGGTTTTAATTTGTTTATTTCATCTTCTGTTTGAAATTTCATTTTAAAATTATCATCATCAATTTTATTAAACGTCTTCTCTTGATTTACAAAATTTCGTAGCATTTGTTTTAAATGCTTTGGAGTGTCAATTTGAGCAAAATTTAATAAACTATGAACGATATCCGTATTAATAATCTCATTTCCAGTGTGTTTCTTATATAAGTAGACTAATATATATATTTTTTGAGTTATAGATTTTGCCAAAGAATATGATTTAAATTCTTCAATAAATTCACGCTCATTATTGATTTTCAAATCAACTATTTCTAATTTCATGGGTTTACTGCCGGATGTTGTTTTTGTTTTCTTTTTTGTATAATTCTTTTTTTCTTGTTCATTTAAAACATCTTTATCAGTACTTTCCTTAGTTGAATTGTCAATGGTAATACTTTGTATGAGAGAGTATATTTCCTTTACCTCATCAATTGAACCTTCAATTTCAAACTCGATGTTATTATTTTTATATTTAACTACCATTTTTTCTCCTTTTATTTCCAATTTTTATAATCAATTAAACTAATCAATTCTTGAATACAAATTCTTACATCCTGTTTTATTTTATCAATATCACTTTGTTTTGCACAAAAACGACGATTATGTGCAGCTAAGTCGCCTATATTTTTTATGTTTTTAAATCCTTGTTTAGCATTTCTACTTATATTCCATGATTTTTCTATCAGCAATTTATTTATTAAATCGCTTAAATAGAAAAAATCGCCATTTTTGTCTTTTATTTCGCTGTCCAATTTATGTTTTTCAAAACATTCAATAATTAATGTTTCAATCAACTTTCTTAACATTACAGAACATGCATCGAATAATTTTAGGTCATAACAACAGATTGCTTGACTAGAAATTTCCTGAATATAACCCCTTGTTTCGTTTACCAATTCTATTGGAAATAGATTATTAGATGGAGGTGGTGCTTTATGATTATTATTATTAAATTCATCATTAAATTTATCTTGTAATTGTTTTGTAATTGTAAAAACACCAGAAGATTTTTTTATAAATTTTTTATTTTTACCACTGCAATTATTATTCAAATATGCAGATATATTGGAATATTTAGGACAATTTAGCATTTCAAAACACTATTGAATATCTTTTGTTGAAAAATTATCAAAATTGTTTAAATGTAAAAAGTACGCAAAATAATCTATTTGTTTTGCTGGTGTAATCTCATTAAAGTTTTCTATTGTAAAAACAAAATTTTCTATAGTATCCTTTGTATACATTATTTCTTATCCTTATGTGGCAAGTCTTGAGTGACAAAATTAATCCCTTTTATAGAAGTGGTAATTTTACCATCTACAAAATCAATGTAACCATACCTACTGCTACTACAATCTCTCAAATTTTGAATTAATACTGCTGGGATTTTTTTACCTAATTCCATATAACAAGTAAAAATATGGTCAGGAGTTATACCATCAATATTTAATATTTTTTCAAGATAATATGTCATAACAGCAGAATTCTGTATGTTTCCTTCTGGACGTTTTTCTTCAAAAAACTGAGCTAATGTTTTTGTATTATCTGGACGCAAGTTTAAATTTTTTACCAGTTGGGGTTTATAGCTGTTTGTATAAGAGGTTGTAGTAGTCGCTTTCTTTTTTTTCTTTTTACTTGATGTTGTTATTTTATCATCATTTATATCACCTTGTTGAATGTTGTCAGAACCAGCTTCTTGATTGTTTGTATTTATTTGATTATCCAATAAAAAATCAAAAACTTTTTCCTGCAAGTTTTCAGGATACTTTTTTATAGTATCCAATATTTCGTTTAACATGTCTATTTTTTCTTTTAAATCCATAACCATTCTCCTTTGTATACATTGAATTATATCACATGTGTATTGTATTGTCAAGCGTATTCAATACAAATTGAATATACAATACAAAAAAGAAGAAGTATTTTCAACTTCTTCCTTTTAGTTTTATTGATTGTTTTGCAAGTGAGAATAAACTTCTTTTGCAGTAAAATTTTGAGTGTTGCTAAAGGTTTCGGCATGGTTTTTTAAGTCAGTTGCAAACATTAAACTTATTCGTTTAAGTTGTTGATTTGACATACTCGCTTTACCTAATTTTAAAGTGTTATCTTCAAAATTAAACTTGGCTGTATTCTCTTGTAATTCTTCACAATCAACAAAACATTTTGTTTTGGTATCAGTCATAAGCATTTATATTTTCATATAAAAACTTGTTAGCAGTGATCCCAATTTCAATCCAGACTTCAATTTTGAAGTCCACATTTATCATAGCATAATCAAGTAAAAATTACTATATTTTTAACAAAAAACAAGTGGGTTTCACACTTGGTTTAAGCCTTGGGGAAATAGACTCAAAATCGACTCTTTTATATTTTTGGTGTGAGTCGCCGGAAAGCCCGATAAAACGGGACTTTTTGGGGTTCAAAAATCGATTTTGAGTCTATTTCCTTATCCTGTATACTAAATATCTACCCAAAATACTATTCTACATTTCAAAATCACTAGATAAATAGCCTTCATCTATTAGTGTTTTAATTCGCATTTCTTCAAGTTTTCTCATATAGTCTTGAAAGCACTTAATTGCTTCGTATTCACACTTGGAATTTAAATACATGCAATGTTCAAGTCCTTTCCAAAGTTTGTCTTTTTGCATTCGCTTTTGGACTACATATTTTGCGTTAAGTTTTAATCTTTCAATCTCTTGACCTTTCAAATTTTTAGCACTTTCAATAACCAAATTTCCAAGTCTGCGATACAAATCTTTTGTATATTTTTCACTCAAATTTTGTTGTGGTTTGTCCATACCATTACGCCTGCAATAACTATCTACCAGTTTTTGTTTTTCTTCCACTAGGTCATCAAAATCATTTTTGTAAATGCTAATATCAACATTGTGGGAGATGATATAGTTTGAAATATTATCAATATTTGGTTTAAGTTTTTGCATATTAGCAGAGTCGTAAAATGTGTGTCCTTGCTCTGAAAATTGGTTTGCTAGGTCTAGTAACATTTGCTTTAATTTAAGCCCAGAAACATCGTTTAATCGCTCTTTAACACTCTTGGTTAGTCTTAACCTAATTTCTTTCTCACGAGCCTTAAAATCGGTTGCAAAGAGCTCAATGTTGGCTTTCAAAAAGTCCATTGCATTGTTTGAAATATAACCACGAGAAAAATGCTTTTCTTTATTCTTCATTCGCTGTGGTTCTTTCTCAAAAAACAACAAATGAATATGCCTGTTATCTGTGTTCTCATGCAGTCCAGCAAACCATTCAATATTGTCGGGATTAAGTCCTGCTCGTTTGAAATATTTTGGTAGTTCACTTTTTACAAGTGCGTATGCTTGCTCATAACAGCCACACCATTTCTTGCCAAAGTTTTCTTCAAAGGAAATTATACCAGACCAAATAACCGATTTAGTTTCTCTTAAATTCTTTCTAAATTCTGCAATTTGTTCTTTGCTCATCAGTCCATTTTGATTAAAGATTCCACTAGATTTTGTGCTGTTGTTTGAATACTCAACAAAATCCAATTTTTCTAAATCTTTAATGCCAGTTGCGACATATTTTAGGTAATCATCATACTTGTTAGATGAGTAATAGTTTCGCTTGTCTTGATTTGTTTTATCTTTGTAGTTCGGCAAAAAGAACTCTTGTTTGTAAACCACATTTGGAACTTTATCTGACATCTATTAGCTCCCTTAAAATTCTATCTCGTTCGTTGTCAATTCCATTTTTATCTAGTGGGTCATATTTCCAACCTTGCGAGTAAGAGTTTAGGTTTATTGGACTTTGTTTGTTGAGTAGTTTAGTAATTAAATTAAGCAGTGCTTGATTTACTCTCACATTTGCATTAGTGTCCACAAAGTCCATTTTTTGATTTGCAGATATGGTTGTAAGTTTGTCGTTTATTTCTTGCAAACTTTTTCTAATCTCGCTGAAATTTATGCTTTGATTGAGCGTATTATCTCCAAGCATTTTGTCAGCACCGAGCAAGGCAAAATATTTCATAGCGTCATTTAGGCTATCAAACTTGTCCTTAAACTTTTCAAGTGCTCGCTTAAAAATCTCATACTCATCCTGATTGTAAACTCTTATCATATATTGAGTTTTCAAATCTTTTGTTTTAATTCTAGCCATTTTAGCCTCCTAATTATTTTCTAGTCTTTCTACATCTCTTTCTATTTCTAATTAAAGGGGCAATGATTTTTTTGTTTGCTTTTACATTTTTAAAATCCTCCTTTTGCTTGAATTTGCTTACACGAAAAAACACCTATCGGGGTAATAGGCAATATTTCGTTTTATCTCTTTCTACTAAATTTCTAACAAGAAAAAAACATATCAAACTTGCGACTTCTCAATCGAACTTCTTTCTTTATCAAATTTTCTTTCTTTATCTAACAAAACAAGAAAAATATATATTTTTATATTATTATATATACAAGAGTGAGCATAGGCAAACTTGCTTATTTTTTCTTTGTTAGATATAAAATTGTGTTTTTCAATTTTGCTGGTTAGAAACGCAAAGTTGGTGCCATTTTTCTTTGTTAGAAAAAATATAATGTGGTCCAAAAGAAAAAAACTATCAAAATGACAGTTCTTTGTTCAAATATTTAGCCCCTCTATATATAAGGACATTTTTTAACCAAAAATTAAGTATCTTTTTGAAAAAAAGTTAAATTTTTTTAATTTTTATTTATTTTGTTGCTATTTGACCACTTTTTTCTTCCAAATCTGTAATAAAATTATCAACCATTTTAAGAACTTGCACGATATTACCTTTAAAAGTTTTCAACTTTTCAAAATGGGCTTCAATACCTTGTTCGGCAAAAGCATTATTCATTTGCTCAATGTATTTGTCGTCCAGGGAAGAATAATCAATTTGTTTAGATAGTTGTTCTCGTATATTCATATTTGACTTTGTTGTTATGCTATGAGTTATGGTTTTTCTTGTTTCTTTTATTAGATTTTTGACTTCGTTAAGGTCAATAGTCAATATTCCTTTTTGTCTTATTTCTTGCAAATAAACATTAAACAAATATTCAGCTTCTCTTTGAAATTTATCCCAAAATGATGATTGTGTAAATTCTTCATTATTACAAAGTATTGCACGATAATTATATATGATTTTTTCTAGTCTTTGATTTATTGCACTAGGACTAATCCTAAATCTTTCAGCAATAACATTTTGTTTTGTTCCAGCAAGATATTGTCACAATATGAGTTTGTCTTGACCTTGCAATCTAGACAGACTTTCTCTCAAAATTTTTCTGTCAATTTTATCTACCATTTGGTCAACTATATCCACGCTCACTTGCGAAGAATGTTTATTCAAATATCCATCTAAATAGTCTTGACTTTGGTTGCCTTGAATAGCAGAAAAACTAACTTCGTGTCGTCTTATTTTTCTGTCTTTGCTTTCTTCCTTTATTTCTTTTTCACTCATAACATTACCTCTAATGGTATTATAGCACAAAGAGATGATAAACCAATAGTTGTTAACAAATAAATAAAATATCTTTAACACACTTAATAAACTTTTACTTTATTTTGTTACAAAAAAATACAACTACTAAGTACGAGTTTTTTTAAAGGCTTCTTACTTAATAGTCCTTTAAATATTTAATATATTTTTTTTATTTCATTAACATGTATTATTACCAAGCAAAACATAAGCAAATTCACTTTCAAAGTGATAATTATTTTTGAAAATTTTAATCATTTTATTTAAGGATTTTTTCTTCCAATAACTATTTATTTAAGTTTGAATTTCTCTTCATTATCCAAATCTACAAGCAGTGTCAAAAAATTTATTAAACACATATTTCATCTAAAATAATTTTTTGGTTTCCAATTTTTTGGTTTCCAATATTATTTCCTTACATCATTTAAGTCATTTAGTGGTTAAAGTGAGATTTAATACATATGCACCATTTTTATCCATTTTTATATTCCTTTTTCAACTAGGTTTACAATATTATCGTTTTGAATTTTGTAAATTAAAATAAAGTATAAATACTGCATCTTAAACTTTTTATCTTATTGTTTTAAAATAAAAAAGTAACAACGCATTACATGTATTGCATTGTTACTTATTTATATTTTAGCTATTTTTAAAGTTTCTTTTTATTTGATTTTTTCTTTTTATGCTTATATAAAAATAATATTACTACCACAATCAAAACAATACCACTACCCACAATTGCAAATATTAAAACAAAATCTTTTTTGTTTGCATTTTCAGGAGTGATTTCTTCAGTTTGAGGTTTTGTTAAGCGATTGCCTGTAACAACATTATTTTTCTCTTGTTTTACAAATTCAGCACAAGTAAATTCAGCAGTAAAATTTGAAATTTCATCGCTTTCATAACTTGCTTTGGTTGCAATTACTTTTGTTGTTTGAACAGTTTCTGAGTATTTTTCACCACATTCACAATAACCAGTTGCCGTGCATGTTAAATTATCATCACTCCATGTATATAAGATATTTTGATTGTATATATGATTACCAATTTTCAATAAATTATCAGCAAAAACTTTACACAATGATTGTGTCTTAATATGCTGAATACCATCAAATTGATAATTTGAAAGGTCAATAATTAATGGCATTTCAATATAAATATCTTCACTTAACCTGGCATCTGCACATAAAATTATTTTATCACCACTATCGGCACAATTCATAGCTTGAACAAGGTCTGAAAAATAGATTTCTTTTTCACCGCTTTTAATTACCGCCTTGGCAGATGTTTTTTCTCCAATTTTTATATTATTCCCATCAACATAAAGAAGTTTATCTGCCATGCTTATGGATTTTAGAACTTTGTATATTATCTCATTATCTTCACACACTGCGACAATAGTGTCATTTGAAGGGTTTTCCATTTTAATATTTAATGTTTTATTTAAAAGCAACCCTAAAATATTGATTTTTTTACCTATTGGTAGGTAAACTTCTTCCATTTCTTCAAAATCGGCAATATTAACTTTTGCACTTCCATTTAAGTAAATACTTGACCCAAGTGTTGCATAATTATTCCTAAACTTACCACCATTAATATCAAGTCTTCCATTTGATATCCAAAATATACCACCCTTCGCATTTGCAAGGTTGTTTTCAAATGTTCCGCCATTGACAATACAAGTAGATGAATTATCGATGCAAATCACTGATGTGTTATGTTTTGTGGTTCCACTATTGCTTGAAAAGACTCCACTATCAATAATTAAACTTGAATTATCTCGCATATAAACTGCAGAACCAAATGTATACGAAAAACAATCCTTAATTGTTG
>CAMEUD010000057.1 GCA_945937975.1 uncultured Clostridia bacterium | reverse complement strand
ACTCAAAAGACAATGAGTTTGGAGAGTTAGTCGATAATGATACCAATAGTAATGGTCTCGTATTAGTCGAGAGTGATGGAATATTTAAAAAGGAAAAAATAAATAGATTAGGTAATAATTTATATCAAATTAACGCATTATATAATGACCCTAGCGAGTTGCAAAAATTAGGGAGCGTTATTGATAATGAAAATGTGATCTATCATCGCTCTTACACAATTTTTAATAATCTAGTTAAGGCAAATTATTTTGCAACTAAAGATTATATCATGAAAAATTATTATACTAGTGTGTGGGCTCAAAAAAGACCATACAATTTATTAGATTATTCACAGGCTGTATCTAGATGTGAGAATAAAAAAATATTCTTAATGCTAGATAAAAATGAAATGTACAACGATGGTAGCAACCTTGACTTTACTATCACAAACATAAATGAAAATGTTTATTCACTATTAGTAAGTGCTTTTAAAGAAAATGAACATCCAATAAGCAAAAATAGTTATTTATACACTGACAAAATTAATACAACTTTATTTGTGTGTAATGATAAGCAATATATGAGCGATTTGAATGCTTTTGTTAGTGGTAATTCACTTTGCCTTAACTCAAGAATGTATGATAATGTTAGTGGGGGAGTGTGCATTAATAAGATTGCACCTGATGTCGCAATTATTGATTTAAACGATGATTATACAAAAGGAACTACTCAAGAATGGCTTTTAATGGTGGATGACCGAGAAACTGGCGAAATTAAAAATATTGGCGTTTATTTCTGCCATACCGACCAAAGTGAAATATTTAAAGCCACACCACGAGACTATAATGGCGAAGATGAATATGAAAATTTATTTAAAAATGTAATATTTAAGTTGCCTTTAAACGATAATTTTAATATTTACGAGCAAAATAATTTAATTGGTGCAGATTTTGAAATTAAAAAGGACAATAAAGAATTATTAGATTTTACATTCCAAATCGAGCCAATCACAAAAGACAAAGATATTAAGTTTTCGCCTTTATTCAGTAAATTAAACAATTTAATTAATATCGAGTATAAAAATGATGTTAGTTATGATATTGAAGATGAACAAGTAATTGTTGCATATTCTATCATTGCTCAATATTACACGGCTTTTTCAGGCGTAGCATCTGAATTACAAGCATATATGAACATTCAAATTCCTAAAGCAACTTTAAGTTCAATTAAAGTAAATGATGTGATTAAATTCAATTATGCATGGACAAAGCAAAGAGACCAATACGGAGAAAGAATATTTGCAATTTATGAGGGAACAATCAATGAAATTAGTTCAACTAAAATGAGTATTTCATTTATAACCTATTTCAGCTATTTTAACGATATTGGACAAAAGATTGAAGAAACTAGAACAATCACGAAAGGATTTACATTAACTGCAAGTGGAGATAATTACATTAATAGTAATCCTATCAATTTTGATAACGCAAGTAATGTCTCAAATGGAAAGATTGGAGCAAGCGAAGCTGAACAAAGATATGCAAATAATGAAAGTGGAGTAGAGATTGTAAAAACCACAATGAATAAAAATATGTTTGTTTTATTCAATCAAACTAGAAAATTAATTGGCATTGAAAGTTTAAATGAATTAAAAGAAATAACTAGTGATTATATGACCGATAATAGTTTAAAAGTTAGTGATATATTCAAGTTTAAGCAAAATACAAATGGCGTGCCTTTTGTAAATATTGATTTAACTAATATTAGCGAAGATGTATTAATTAAAGCCAAAACTATTGAATATTGGTTCTATGATAGCAATGTAAATGCTTATAAATTCGTTTTTGGTGTGAATTTGAGTGAAAGTGATAAGACCAATAAGAATGTAAAAATTTATTTATCACTTTTAAGTAATAAGAATTTAAAAGTATATGGAAGCAATTTAATAATCAAAGGAAAATCATGTAATTTTGTAAATTCACAAAAACAAGTGAATAAATTTGCAAAATATGATTTAATATAAATAGGAGAAAAATATGAAAATTGAATATTTAAACATTGATGGAATAAATGAAAAGCAAAAAACTAAATGCGTTATAGTTTATAATGAACGAAAAGAACACTGGGAAGTTCAAAGCAAAGATAGTTTTTTGAAAAACATTTATGAAGAAATGTGTGTCTTAAATGATTTAATTGTAAAAAATCAAAAAGAATTAAAAGATTTTAAAGAAAAAGTTAATCAAAAACTTGAAGAACAACACCAAGTTTTACAAGTTTTAAATAAAAGTAATTTAGGAGAATAAAATTTATGTTAAAAAATTTAGTATTATCAGGCTTGATATTATTTGCACCACTTAATGAAGGCGAAGTTAACACTGAACCACCTACCACCGAAACTGGTGGAGAAACTACCACACCTAGTGAAGGTGAAAATGAAAATAAAACACCTACTCAAGAAGAAGTTGAAGAGACCATTACACAAAAGATTAAAGAATATGCTGAAAAGTATCTTAATGCTGAAATGGTCGCTAATGTAATCAATTGGGCGATTAATAGTGGGCTTATTGTTGCACTTGCTACAATTTATTTGAAATATAGAAAATATAAGTCAATGAGTTCAAAAGAAATTTGTGAAGAAGTTAAAAAAGAGGTTTTAATTGCTTTAGGTGATGAATTTAAAAAATTAAGTGAAGAGCAACAACAAGGCATATTAAAAGCCATTGATGAACTTTGCAAAGAGATGGAAAACATGAAAAAAGCACTTGTTATAAGTAATGATAAATCCTATGAAGGAAAACTTGCTATGCTTAAATTGATGGAAGAGACCACAAAAGAGACCGAGACAAAAGAACAAATTAAAAAGGTTGAAACTCAAGTTAAAGAAGAGCAAAAGAAAGATGAACAAGTAAAAGAAACTGTTAAAAAGGATTATGTCCCAATCGACTAGAATTTAATTATGAGTAAATGGGAAAAAAGTAGAAAGAAATTCAAATTAAAGGCATATCAAAAA
Organism: uncultured Clostridia bacterium; assembly: GCA_945937975.1. Lineage (GTDB taxonomy): Bacteria > Bacillota > Clostridia > Christensenellales > UBA1242 > UBA5893. The sequence continues at coordinate 4,572 of CAMEUD010000057.1, read as the reverse complement.
GTGTGCCTTTTTGTGCTTTTATTGGTATTAATTTTAGCAACAATTATTGTTTGCATTATTTATAGAAATTCTATATTTACTGAAAATACATTAGTGTGGATTTTAATTAGTATTTTTGTATTATTTTCATGTATAGGAATATTTGCTTTTTGGAGAATTGATAAGAAATGAAAGAGAAGAAATATTCACAATATTTGAAAGATAAAAAGACAATTTTTACAATAATTTGCTTAACTTTTGTGTTCATTTTAACCATTTTAATGTCATTTGGCGTTAATTTATTCTTTAGGAGCATAAAAGATGAAGAATTTTGGAGTAATCTTGCAATTTCTTTTGTATTGTGTGTTTATTGTTTATATGCTGGCGTTCCTGAAGCAACAAATTTTTATAAAAAGAAAACAGGTGGAAGATATCAAAACACATTAAATGAATTTTTAGCAATTAGAGACAAAAATAGCAAGCGAGACAATGAATTTAATCAATGGCTTGATGGCTATTATAAAGAAAATAAAAAGGATTACTTTAAAAGCATTTTAACCTTGCATGGAAATATAAATCCTTATGTTTTAGATTTAGATTATTATGAATTAGATAATTTAAAAAAGCCTTTTAAAAAATGTTGGGATGATACTGAATTTAAAGGTAGAAAAGACACTTATTTTAGAAGTATGAGTGATGAGCAAATTGAAATTGTTAAAGAAATCTTTGAAGGAAAAATAAATGTTTCACAAATCCCAAGTGATTATTTTAAAACATACAATGGAAATATAATCAATAGTGAATATGTTTATCAAAGCAAAGTTAAAAAGAAAAATACAATGGCTTTCATGCTTTTAGTATTTTATAGAATTTTATTTGTTTTTGCTTTTGCTTTTGTTTTTGCGATAATTGGCTTTAATATTGCTGATTATGGTGGAAATGTTGGGGCTGAAGTTTTTAAAAGAGTAATCACGGCTATATCGAGAGTGTGGACCATGCTTACCAGCTTTGTTTATGGTTTTTCATTAGGAAAATTGATGGTTGAAAAAGATTGCGATATTTTAGTTTTTAAAACTAAAGTTAATAAACTTTTTGACAATGACAAAGATTTCAAACCATTAAATGAAGATGAACTTGCTAAAGCTGAATATGAAGAATATGAGAAAAATAAAATTAAATGTGATATTATTAATAATGATAATGATAATAGCATAAAGGAGTTAACTTATGGCGGAAGAGAAGAAGAAACAAGAGAATAATGTTGAAGAAGAAACCACTGAAGGCAATAATAAAGTCTTTTATACAAGAATGGCGAGTTTTTTACTTTTTGCGATAATCATTCCTTGTGCTTATTTAATCACTAGATTTCATTTATTCACTCAAACTAGTGCGATGCAAATAGGGATTTGGGGTGTTATTTGTATTGGAATTATTTTTGGTTCAATTAGTGTATTAGTAAAGTTTTATTTAGATGGAATGAAATATAAATATTCTTATTTTAAGCAAATTGTTAGTGGACTAATCAAAATAATTTTGCCTTTAGGAATTTTATTATTAATATGCACATGGTTAAAAGATAATATGAATGAATTAATCGAAGTCATTTATGTTTTAATTCCATGTGAAATAGGAGCAATATTTTTAAATCCATTGCCAAAATGGTGTTTTGATAACAACGTTGAAGGTATCGGCGAGATTTATGATAAAGTCATTTTAGGCAAAAGAGAAAAGAAAAATAAGGAGAAGAAAGCACAATGATAGTTTATTTTAATAATTTAGGGCAAGTAAAAGAGATAATTAATAATGAAAGTATTAGAGAAGGCAATTTTAATGTAAATTCCATCTATTTTTACTTAGAAGAAACGGCTAACCTTTCATTATTTGAAGTCGTGTGGAAAGATAGAGAAACCACAACCATTGAAAAAGCCCCTAAAAAATATAACGTTGAAATACCATATAATCCAAAAGCTGATTATAAGTATTTTAAGGAATATAACACTTATGAATGTTATAAGGTTGATATACCTACTGATGGAGTTTTAGACACTGAAGGACTTAAAACGGCTAGTATAAGAATTAAAGTTCAAGGAAGTGAAACCATCAACACATTAGGGCTTATCACATTTTTAGTTGAGCAATCTAATGTTTTGCCTACTCAAAATATAAGCATTTCTCAATATGATTACTTACTTACTATTATTGGGCAAGAAACCAAACAAACTGTAATCGGTGTAGGGGATGAAGAGTTAATCGATGGAAAAGATGTTAGTGGTCGTTTTGATAATGACAATTTTTTAGTATCGAGACATGGTGGAATATTAACAATTGCTTATGTTTCTCAACTTACCGAAAAAATCTTATTTGATGCTAACCTTTTAAATAATGTTATAACCCTTGCAAATAGCACACAATCATCATTAGAAAGCACGCAAGCGTTAGTCAATACAATTAACACCGAACTTGAAAACTTAAAGACTACAAGTGCTACAAAAGAAGAATTAGGCAATTATTACACTAAAACTGAAATCAATGAATTATTTATCACAAAAAGATTTCATTATGAAATTGTGGACACTTTACCTACTGTTGGTGAAAGTAATGTTTTGTATTTAGTATTAAAAGAAAAGACACAAAGTGGCAATGTATACACCGAATATATTTGGCTTGAAAAAGACAAAAGATATGAAGAAATAGGCGACACTGGTGTTGACCTTACTGGGTATGTTCAAGGAAGTGGACTTGATAAAGATTATTTAATTATTGGAAATGGTAATAGTAAGATTATTAAATCAAGCAAAACTTTAACCGAATTATTAGCTGAATTAAATTCTAAAGTTAATCAAGCCACCTATGAAAATCTTGTTAAGGTTGTCCCTACCGACATTGATTATAACGACGGCTTTACTTTAATGCACGATACAACCGAAATTACTGGTCAATTAAATAAATTAAAATTAGGTGCTAATCTCACTTATGACCCAACTACTAAAACAATTAACGCAAGTGGGGGCGAGACTAACGAGAAATACACTAACACAAAAGCCACACCTTATACAGTAGGTGGAATTAAAGCTGGTAGCACTTTTGAAAATAAAACTATGAGCCAAATGTGGGATAGTTTACTTTATCCATTTATTGCACCTAGCAATTTAAGGCTCACTATTGATAGTAGTGTTCAAACTGGAATTATTGAAAAGGGAATTACAATATCACCAAGTGCGACAACTAAACTTTCATGGGCAATTAATAGCAATGATGGAACAATCACAAAAATTGAATTCTTTAAAAATGATGTAAGCGTTAAAACATATCAAGCCGAAAGTTTAAGCACTAGTGGTTATACGGAACGGGGAACAGAGTTTGGAACTATTTCAAGCAATACAAATATCAAGTATAAAGCCACATATAAAGAAAATACGAGTGATATTTTAACTAGTAATAGTATCACTTGGACATTCGTTGACCCATATTTCTATGGCGTGGGTGCTAGTGGTGTGGGTATTACTAACTTAACTAAATCAATATCGGTTAAGAGTGATAAGACTTTCTCATTTACCACAAATAATAATTTCATTTATTTTGCATATCCAGCAAGTTATGGTTCACTTACATCTATTAAAGATAGCAATGGATTTGAAAATATTAGTGGATTTGATAAGATTACAACAAAGTTAGCTGTTGAAAGTGGAGCAGTAGATTATATAATTTATCAAAGTAAAGCACCAAGCACACAATCTAATTTTGTGTTAACATTTAAGTATTAAAAGGAGTTTGATATTGGTATTAAGATTATTAATAGTTTTGATTTAAACAGCCCATTGCCATTAGATGCTAGGGCAGTGGCGAATAATATTAATGAAATGAATGAACTTATTACAAAGAACTTTGTTGTAGCTGGGCAAATGTGTTATAACAAAGCTGATAATAAGTTATATGTTTTGAAGAAAAATAGTGAAGGTGCTTTACTTTCATGGCATGAAATTGCTGATAGTGTGGATTTAGATAACATAAATAAAGTTTTACCTACTGACATTGCCGTTAAAGATAATAAATTAGGATTAAAACACGACAATGTATGGCTTACTAATCAAAATGCGATTACATTAGGTAGCAACCTTGAATATGATGTAACCACCAAGACCCTTAACGCTAAAGGTGGTGGTGGTGATGCTACTCAAGTTATTATAAGGAGGTATTAATCATGGCTTTATATTTAGGAAGTAAAAAAGTATCGCCTACTAAAACAATAACTAAAGAAGTTTCTTCAATGAAACCTTTCTTTGACGCAGGAGGAAAGTGTGGTTCTTCAAGTGTTACTAGTTTTGAGGGTGTTATTCAATATAGTGATACAAGCAATGTAACTAATATGAGTAGTATGTTTAGTGAATGTGGATTTCTTACTACTATTCCACAATTAGATACAAGTAATGTAACTGACATGAGTAGTATGTTTAGTTATTCTAGTATTACTACTATTCCACAATTAGATACAAGTAATGTTACTAGTATGAGTAGTATGTTTAGTTCTTGTTCTAGACTTACTACTATTCCACAATTAGATACAAGTAATGTTACTAGTATGAGTAGTATGTT
>CAMEUD010000056.1 GCA_945937975.1 uncultured Clostridia bacterium | reverse complement strand
ATAACAATACTTAAAGTCAATGCAATTACTGTTGCACTTGTAAGACATTCGTATTCCTTTTGCTTATCTTTTTGAGTATTAAACTTTGCAGTCATTCTCGATACAATTAGTGGTAGTCCACTTGCAATAACAGTCAATAGTACCATAAAAATTGAAAAACTTATTTGATATATACCTAAACTTTCTGCACCGAGTTTCCTTGATAAATAAATTCTAAATAAAAATCCAGCAAGTCTTGTTAGCCCTGTGAAAAAAATTATAATAAAAACGGTTTTGAATAATGATTTCATATCATATTTTATTATTGGGAGATTTTTATTATGCAAATAAACATAAAAAATAAACTTTCGTATCGGTTAAAAAACGGTGAAACGCTTCAAGAAATTTCATCTAGTCTAAATATGAATTTAAGTGAACTTTATTCAATTAATGGTAACATGAAAAATTTGTCAAGTGGAGATGTTGTTTTACTAGGCAAGGCTTATGAAAAATGTTATGTGGTAAAGCCATTGGACACAAAAGAGAATATAGCAAAATGTTTAGGAATAACAGTTGAACAATTAATCAACTATACAAAAACCGATAAATTCTATATTGGTCAAAAAATAATGATGTAATTTAGTTGATTTAGTCAACAAAATTTGTTATAGTATAAATGTTATGATAAGAATAGAAGAAGTTAAAACAAAAAAACAAATTAAATTATTTATAGATTTTCCTACAAAGTTATATAAAGGTGTAAAACAATATGTTCATCCATTAAGAATGAGTGAATTTGAGCTTTTTAATCCAAAAAAGAATGCATCATTTGAAGATTGTGAAGCAAAATACTTTTTGTGTTACAAAGATGATGAATTAGTTGGAAGAATAGCAGGAATAATTCAAAGACTATATAATGAAAAAGTAAATGAAAAAAGAGTGAGATTTACTCGTTTTGATGCAATAAATGATAAAGAAGTTGCTCATGCATTGTTTAATGCTGTTGAGTCTTGGGCAAAAGAAAAAGGAATGGATATTGTTCATGGACCAATGGGCTTTAATGATTTGGACAGAGAAGGTATGCTTATTGAAGGCTTTGATGAAATAGCAACTTTTGAAGAAGCATATAACTATGATTATTATAAAGACCTTATGCAAGACTGTGGTTATGAAAAAGAAACTGATTGGGTTGAATATAATATAAAAGTTCCAAAAGAAATTGAGCCAAGAGTAAATAAAATTGCAGACCTTGTTGAAGAAAAATATCATTTAAGACTTGCAGAAAAGAAAAACAAGCATGCATTTATCAAGAAATATGCACCGGGAATATTTAAACTTCTTGATGAAGCATATGGCCCACTTTATGGTGTTGTCCCATATACAGACAAAGTAAGAAAACAAGTAATTGACCAATTTAATTTGTTTATTAGCACAGACTTTATAAGTTTGGTTGTTGATGAAAATGATGATGTAATATGTTTTGGATTTGCAATTCCATCACTTAGTGAAGTAATTAATAAGTGTGAAGGAAGATTAACTCCAAAAAGTATTTTTAAAGTTTTAAAAGCAGTAAAACATCCAAAATATTTAGATTTGGCACTTATTGCTGTAAAACCAGGTTGGCATAGCAAAGGCGTCCCTGCTGTAATTATGCGTGAAATGTGTGCAAACTTTATAAAACATGGAATTATTAGTTGTGAAACAAATCTTAACCTTGAAAGCAATGTTCAAATTCAACAATTATGGAAAAACTTTGAACATCGTCAACACAAGAGAAGAAGATCTTGGATAAAACATATTTAATTTAAAAGTGCAAATTATTTGCACTTTTTTTAATTTGACAATATCGGCTTGAAATATTAATATTTTAATATGAAAAATTATTCAATTTTGATTTGCCCAAAATGTAAAAGTGAACTAGAAAGGAAAGATAATAGTCTTGTATGTAAAAATAATCATTGCTATGATTTTGCAAAACAAGGATATGTTAATTTACTTTTGGTAAACCAAAAAAATTCCAAAAATCCTGGTGATGATGAAACAATGATAAATGCAAGAGATTTGTTTTTGAAAGGAGGATATTTTTCTAAACTTAAAGATGAAATAACAAAGCAAATTGTGGGTAGTAATTTAACAATATTAGATGCTGGTTGTGGTAGTGGATATTATAGTTTTGGTTTAGAAAATTTTGGCGATTTGTATTTAACTGATATTTCAAAAATTGCTGTAAAAAAGGCATCGGTAAATAAAAATGCAATTTCTTTTGTTTCATCAATATTTGAGTTGCCAATAAAGGATAAAATGATTGACTATATACTTAATATTTTTGCGCCAAAACCACAAAGCGAGTTTTTAAGAATATTAAAAAGTGGTGGTAAAATTATAGAAGTAGTCCCTGGGAAAAATCATTTAAAAGAATTAAAAAATGTACTTTTTAAAGAAAATTTACGAGAAAATCAAGAAAAATTTGCATATAATAATTTTATTTTGGAAAAATCTCAAAAATTAACATATAAAACAACTTTAAAAAACAATAATGATATTATGAATTTGTCAAAAATGACTCCATATTGGTATAAAGGTGCAGAAAAAATTGAAAATACATTAAAAAATATAAATAATATGGAAATTACATTTGATTTTATTATTAATATTTGGTCAATTAAAATGTAGAATTTATGAATTATAAAAATGAGTTAAGTGTATACACAATGTTGCATAAAAAAGGTGCAATATCAAATAAAAATAGACCTATGTAATTTTATAAAAAAGTGTATTGATTTATATTAAGTATTTTGATAAAATACTTATAATTTTTAGGAGGAATAAAATATGGATATTAGAATTGACTCAAATGAAGGAAAATTTAAGTTTAGAGTTTGTGGAATTTTGGAACACAACAACAAGTATCTTACAGTAAGAATAAATGGAAACAGATTCTATTGCTTACCAGGAGGGCATGTTGAACTTGATGAAGACACAGACATGGCAGTAAAAAGAGAAATGCAAGAAGAATTAGGCTATCCAATAAAAGTTAAAAAACTTATTGCAATCAATCAAAACTTTTTTAAAACAGAAGAAAGCAAACCATTCCACGAAATTGGTTTTTACTACATAGTTGAAGCTGAAGATGAAACAAATGTTAATCCAAATGATTACACAAGAGAAGAACTTGATAAAGGTAAAATCCAACATCTTGAATTCAAATGGTCAACATTAGATGAATTAAAGAAAGCAGATTTTATGCCACATTTTGTCCCAACTGCAATAGAAAATAAAAATGTGCTTATAAACATAACAAGAGATTAAATTTGTTGACAACATTAATTTAAAGAACTATACTTACAATATCCAATAAGCAATGTGGCGAATTGCTTGGAAGTGTAAAATACACTCGTGTGGCTTAACGAAATAAGTGAAAAGTGGGTAGAAAACCAATTAGGGTGGAACCGCGGTAAGAGTATTATCGTCCCTATGCAATATTTTTGCATAGGGATTTTTTATGTAAAAATATAACTTATAACAAAAAGGAGAGAATATGGAACAAAGTTTAGATAAAATTGTTAATCTTTGTAAAGTAAGGGGATTTGTTTTCCCTGGTAGTGAAATTTATGACGGGCTTGCAAACAGTTGGGATTATGGCCCACTTGGTGTTGAATTAAAAAATAACATCAAAAAAGCATGGTGGCAAAAATTTGTTACTGAATGCAAATATAATGTTGGACTTGATAGTGCAATTCTTATGAATCCAAGAGTTTGGAAGGCATCAGGACACTTGGGTGGTTTTTCTGACCCACTTATGGATTGCAAATCATGTAAGTCAAGACATAGAGCAGATAATCTTATTGCAGATTATGTTGCAAGAAAAAAATTAGATATTGATATTGCAGGTTGGGAAACTGATAATGCAAAAATGGAAAAATTTATTGCAGAAAACAAAATCCCATGTCCAATTTGTGGAAAATGTGATTGGACACCAATAAGAAAATTTAATTTGATGTTCAAAACATTTATTGGGGTTACAGAAGAAAGCACAAACACTGTATATTTAAGGCCAGAAACTGCACAAGGTATTTTTGTTAATTTTAAAAACATTTTAAGAACAACAAGAAGCAAAATGCCTATGGGTGTTGGACAAATTGGTAAATCATTTAGAAACGAAATAACTCCGGGGAATTTCATTTTTAGACAAAGGGAATTTGAACAAATGGAACTTGAATTTTTCTGTGAACCGGGAACTGACCTTGAATGGTTTAATTATTGGAGAAGTTACTGCAAAGATTGGTTGCTTTATATGGGGATAAAAGAAGAAAACATTAGACTTAGAGACCATGAAAAAGAAGAATTATGTTTCTATTCAAAAGCAACAACAGACTTTGAATACAAATTCCCATTTGGTTGGGGCGAACTTTGGGGTGTTGCTGACAGAACAGATTATGATTTAACCCAACATGCGAATGAATCAAAAGAAGCACTTGATTATCTTGACCCAATAACAAACAAAAAATATGTACCATATGTTATCGAACCTTCTCTTGGTGTTGACAGAATGTTTTTGACTGTTCTTTGTGATGCTTATAATGAAGAAGATTTAGGTGAAGGAGATAGTCGTGTTGTCTTAAAATTAAAACCTTTCCTTGCACCTTACAAAGTTGCAGTTTTGCCACTTTCTAAAAAGTTAAGTGAAAAGGCAGACGAAGTATATACAAATCTTATCAAAAAATTCTCTTGCACTTATGATGAAGCAGGTAGCATTGGGAAACGTTATCGTAGACAAGATGAAATTGGAACGCCAATGTGTGTAACAATTGACTTTGACACTTTGGAAGATGATTCGGTTACTGTTCGTGATAGAGATACAATGGAACAGGTTAGAATAAAAATTTCTGAATTAGAAAATTATATTCAAAATCAAATAAATAAATAAATATAAAAAAATACCACAATTTTTGTGGTATTTTTAATTATTTAACAACATTATTATCAATATTATTTCATGCATTCCAATCATCTTTAAAAGCTACTATAACAAAACATTTAATATCTCCATTGAAAACATGTATACATATGAGTATTTATTTTTTCATTTTAGTCAACATTTACACCTTTTTCAAATTGCCATTTTGTGATAAAGAAAAATATAATTGCATACAAAACATAACAAACGATTGCAAGTATCAAAAGACCAATAAGTAAACTTGATGATATTTCGTTGCTGAATAACATTCCAACATTCCCCATACACATAGCCATAAGAATGGCAAAAATCAATGTGAGAATAATTGATGAAATATAAAATGCAAAGATAAAGATAAGCGATTTGATGTTTTTCTTTATATTAAATCTCTTCCCAATAACAACACCAGCAAAAGACATTGAGATTATTGCACAAATTTGAGTAAATAATGTAATCGCTATCAAAATTACAAAAGTTGTTGCCGAAATATTAAAGCCAGAAACAGACGCATCAAGCATTGCCTTTAAGTTTACCATATTTTCCTTGCTGTAAAACATTATAAATACTGACAATAAAAGTACTAAAATTGAAGATAATACAACAATTAAACTTGATATGTATTTTGAAATTAGTAATTGTATTTTTGTCACTGGTAGAGTATGGGTCAAATAACTTTCATCTCCATAAAAATTTTTGTTAAAACGCATAATAATTTGGACAAATGTGTGAACAATAATATTTCCCCAAACTGCATAGTTTAGCGAAGCAAAAATTATTTTTAAAATGTTAAAAAAGGTGATATTATCAAAGATTGCAAAAATTCTGGCAATTCCACCCAAAATAATGCTTAAAATGTAAAATATAATCAAAATATTAAACATTTTCTTTAAATCATACTTAATAAGATTTTTTTCCATAAACAAGCCCCCTAAAATATTCATCAATCGATTTGTTTTCTCTTTGTCTTAACTCATCAGCATTTTCGTGTAGTAAAATTTCGCCTTTATCAATTATAATAACTTCATCAAGTATTCTTTCAATATCTGCAATCATATGTGTTGATATTAAAAGAGTTGCATCATCTTCAAAGTTTTTAAGTATGGTGTCAAGAATGTAATCTCTTGTTGCAGGGTCAACTCCACCAAGTGGCTCATCCAAGATATATAGTTTTGCATGTCTGCTCATAACCAAAACAAGTTGGACTTTTTCTTTCATACCTTTACTCATTTTTTCCATACTTGAGTTTATGTCTAAATCTAAATCTTTAAGTAATCTTTCTGCTTTTTGTCTATCAAAATCTTCATAAAAGGTTTCAAATATTTTTAGTGCTTCAAGAACTGTGGTATTTTTGTCAAAGTATGTTCTTTCTGGAAGATAAGATATTTGTTTTTTGCTTTCAACTGAAATAGGTTTTCCCAAAAATAGAATTTCGCCACTTGAAATTGTAAATAGGTCGTTAATAAGTTTAAACATTGATGTTTTTCCACTTCCATTTTGACCAATAACACCAATAATTTTGTTCGGTTTAATTTCTAAGTTTATATTTTTTAAAATTTGTTTTTCTCCAAAATTTTTACAAACATTTTTGAACTCTAATAGGTTAGTCATTCAAATTCTCCTTTATAAATTTTATTATTTCTTTTTTGTCAAGTCCAAATGCGGTCATTTTGTTAATATAATCATTTGTGAGAGTTTTTAATTGTATAGCTTTGCTTTCTTCAATACTTTTGTTATCGTTTGATACAAATTTACCATTGGTTCTATCTGTGTAAATAAGTCCACTGTCTTCAAGATTTTTTAGTGCATTTTGAATGGTATTGGGATTAACTTGAAATTCACTGGATAACTCTCGTACTGATTTAAGTTTTTCGCCAGGTAAAATCTCTTTTGAAATAATCTTACTTTTGAGTATTTCTTCTATTTGCATAAATATTGGTTTGTCATTTGAAAATTTATAACTCATCATCTCTCCACTGTGTTACTTAACTAATACAATAATACAATTATATATTATGTTTGTCAATTATTTTTAGTTAATGTTTTAAAAATATCAGTAGGGGAATGGTGGCAATGTTAATATAATAAAAATAAGTCAAACACAAAAATAGTGTTTGACAAATATGTAAAAATGTATTATATTATAATCCGTATGGTCGGTATGGATCTTTAGCTCAGTTGGTAGAGCAACTGACTCTTAATCAGTGGGTCTGGGGTTCGAGTCCCCAAAGATCCACCATATTCAAAGGTGCAGGGATGCATCTTTTTTTGTTATTATACTCCCACAGATTAAGAGTCAACTCTTAATCAAAATTTTTATAAGCAAAAATTTTGGCGACTGCGAAGAATAGTCAAGTATATATGCAAGCATAAACTTGTCAATTCTTCTTGTTTACAGTGGGTCTGGGGTTAGAGTCCCCAAAGCTCCACCATATTCAAAGGTGCAGGGATGCATTTTTTTTATTTTTATACTCCCACAGGTTAATCAAAATTTTTATAAATATTAGATAATGTTGTAAAATTTTTATCTGTGATATATTTACTTTAATGTATATGAGGGTGGTAAAGAGAAAGAATATTCCTCAGGGTTAAATGAAAGTTTAATTGATATTATGATTGAATTAAAGAGATAAGCTAAGTTTTTGTTAAAACGATAAAATTATATTTTAAATAACATAAAATAGTGATTTTTTTTTAAATATAATTTGTCGAACTTATTTTCACTTATTTTTTTAGAGTGTAAATTGTTTTTCT
>CAMEUD010000055.1 GCA_945937975.1 uncultured Clostridia bacterium | reverse complement strand
ATAAAATACCTTTTTTGACTTCCATTGTTTTGAGTGTTAATGGCAATAATATTGTTGTTGACAAATCAAAATATGATGAGGTAAAAATATGCGAATAGACATCTTGACACTTTTTCCAGAAATGTTTGATGCCCTTAATCACAGTATAATAAAAAGAGCTTTGGACAAAAATTTGTTTGAGATTAATGTGATAAACATTAGAGATTTTTCAAAAGATGCTCACAAAAAATGTGATGATTACCCATATGGTGGTGGTGCAGGAATGGTAATGATGCCACAACCTATAGTAGATGCGTATAATAGCATAGCACAAGATAATGATGTCGTAATATATACAAGTCCAAAGGGAAAAACATTTAATCATCAAATGGCAAAAGACCTTGCAAAGATAGAACATTTGGTAATTTTATGTGGACACTATGAAGGTGTTGATGAACGAGCACTTGAAATATTGAATGCGAAAAGCGTGTCTATTGGAGATTATGTTTTAACTGGTGGGGAACTTCCAGCAATGGTTATTATAGATAGCATTGCTCGTCAAATTGAAGGTGTTATTGCACAAGATTCTTTGAAAGAGGAAAGTTTTTCAAACGGGCTTTTGGAATATCCACAATATACAAGACCAGAAGAATTTATGGGTAAAAAAGTTCCCGAAGTTTTAATCTCTGGGAATCATCAAAAAGTTGATGAGTGGAGAAAAGAAAAATCAATTGAAATAACTCAAAAAGAAAGACCTGATTTAATAAATAAGGATTAATATGGAAAGTAAAATAAATTGGTTTCCTGGGCATATGGCAAAAGCCTTAAAAATTATGGAAACAGAAATTAAAAATGTTGATATGCTTATATATGTTCTTGATGCAAGAGCACCTTTTTCGTGCCTTAATCCAAAATTTACTTCACTTGCATTAAACAAGCCAGTTCTTTATGTTCTTAACAAAACAGACCTTGCTGATGATGAAAAAACTGCTAGATTTAAAAAATATATAACATCTCAAAATGACTGTGAATGTATTAGTCTTAATAGCACAGTTAGTGGTGCCAATAAAATTATTGAACCAATAATGAAAAGTTTGTGTCAAAAAAAGATAGAAAAGTATAAGAACAAAGATATCAAAATCAATTTAAGAGCAATGGTTGTGGGTGTGCCAAACTCTGGTAAAAGCACTCTAATTAATAATCTTTGTGGTCAAAAGAAGACAAAAACAGGAGATAAGGCAGGAGTTACAAAAGGTAAACAATGGGTACTCTTAAAAAATGGTTTTGAAGTGCTTGACACCCCAGGAACTTTATGGCCAAATTTGGATAATCAAAATATTGCTCAAAATCTTGCAATACTTGGAAGTATAAAGAATGAAATTGTTGACACTAATGAACTTTGTTTTGCTTTGATAAATTATCTTAAAGACCATTATAAAAATGCTTTTGCAAGATATGGAATTACTGATTTAGATTTTTCAGCAGTGGAACTTATGGAACAAATAGCAGAAAAGAAACATTATTTGTTAAAAGGTAACGAACCAGATTTTGACCGTACTTGTTTTTCTATTATTGATGATTTTAGAAAGGGAAAACTTGGAAAAATTACATTAGATAAGGTAAGTGTGTAAACGATGAATACAAAAGAAGAAATGCTTAATTTTGAAAATGAATATACTTTAAAAGGCTATAATGTTATTGCGGGAATGGACGAAGCAGGTCGTGGTCCACTTGCTGGTCCTGTTGTTTGTGCTTGTGCAATTATGCCACTTAATAGTGATAAAATTATTGAAGGAGTTAATGACAGCAAAAAACTTACACCCAAAAAGCGTGATGAGTTGTATGAAAAAATAAAGGATACAGCAGTTTGTTATTCAATTCAGGAAGTAGATAATAAAACTATTGATAAAATAAATATTTTAAATGCAACAAGACTTGGTATGCAAAATTGTGTAAAAAACTTGAAAGTTAAACCGGATTTTGTTTTAATTGACTATATTGTCGGTTTAGAATTAGATGTACCTAATATTCCAATAGTTAAAGGAGATGCAAAAAGTTATTCAATAGCATGTGCATCAATACTTGCAAAAGTTTATAGGGATAGACTTATGGAAGAACTTGACAACAAATATCCTGAATATAACTTTAAAAAACATAAAGGATATGGCACAAAAGAACACATAGAAAATTTAAAGAAATTTGGGAAAAGTGAAATTCATCGAAATACTTTTATAAAACATTTTATTGGAGAAAACAATGATTAATACAAAAATTTATGGTGTAACTGGAGAGAGAGAAGCAAAAGAGTTTTTAATCAAAAAAGGTTATAAAATTGTAAAGATGAATTTTACTTGCAAAATAGGTGAAATTGATATTATTGCAATGGACAAAGACACATTGGTGTTTGTTGAAGTAAAAGCAAGAAACACCGCAATGTTTGGACTACCACGAGAAGCAGTTACTGCACAAAAACAATATAAAATTAGAAGAATTGCAGAACTTTATATCCAAAGATATTCAAGTCCTGACCAAAAAGTTAGGTTTGATGTTATCGAAATTTTGGGAGATAAAATAACGCATTTAGAAAATGCTTTTTAGTTTTGTTTTGAAATGTCTTTTATTGCTTTAACAAGTTTTACACAATCAGAAAATGAGTTAAAATAACTCAAACTTGCTCTAACAATACCTTGTTCAAGTGTTCCTAATGCTTTATGTTTAAGTCCTGCACAATGAAGTCCACCACGAGTGCAAATATTATATTTGTCTGATAGAATTTGACTTACTTCACTTGAACCATAATCTTTTACATTGAACCCAATTATTCCAAAAGAATTGTTGGGGTGGGTGTAAACTTTAACACCATTTATATTTGATAATTCATAATTTAGGTATGTTCCAAGGTCATCAATCTTGGAATTTATTTTTTTAAAGTTGTTCTTTACAAAATCAAGTCCTGCACCAAGCCCCAAAATGTTTGGAGTGGCAAGTGTTCCACTTTCATAACTTTCAATGCTACCAGTTGGTTGATAAACATTTTCACTTTCTGTTCCTGTGCCACCATATCTTATTGGTTTTAATTTGCTCCTTTTTGAAAAACATAAAACTCCCACACCTTGTGGAGCATATAGCCCTTTGTGTGGGGCAATGGCAAGTAGGTCGATGTAATTTTTATGCATATCCAAACTTAAATGTCCACAACTTTGTGCTCCATCAACGCAGAATAATATACAGTTTTCGCTACAATATTCACCAATGTTTTTTATGTCTGCAATTTCGCCATCAACATTGCTCATATGATTAACACATATAAGATATGTGTTTTTTTTTACATGTGGCAATATATCGTCAAGAGTTAATATGCCATTGTTCTTTGGAGTTGCAACACTAACTTCAATTCCATATTTTTTGTGCATCTCAAAAACTGGTCGTGCCGATGCATTATGGTCGTTGGAAGATATAATAATATGTCCACCTTCACTTATAGTTCCTTGAATTGCAAGATTTAAGGCATCAGTACAGTTTTGAGTAAATACGACATTTTGTGCGTTAAAATAATCACTTATTTTGTTCCTTACATTTTCAACTTGAATAGATGTTTCAAATGCCAATTTATGCCCACTTCGACCTGGATTTGCCACATATTTTGTAAATGCAGAATTTACAGCTTTTATAACTTCTTTTGGTTTTATGTTTGTTGTTGCACTATTATCTAAATAAATCACTTTTTACTCCCTTAATCTATATAATAATATGGTATGAAATAGTATCAAATTTAGTTTACAAGGGGAGAAAAATATGAATTATTGCATAATAGCATTTAGAGCAAAATCTCATACAATAAACTTTGCTAATATATTAAAATCTTATCGTGTACCTTGTGAGATAATTAACACACCAAGAGCAGTAAATGTTTCGTGTGGAATTTCTGTTCGCTTTTCCTATAATGATTTAGATTTGGTAAAGCAAATAATTTCAAGAAGAAATTTTGATACTTTTGGTGGAATTTATCAACTAGTTGGCAATGGAATAAATTATAAAGTTGTAAGGTTGTCATAAGTTGCTTTTGTCATAGTTTTGTGATATGCTTGTCTTATATTTATGATAAGGAGAAAATTATGGTAGAATTATTAGCACCAGCAGGTACTTTTGAGAAAATGGAAACAGCTTTTAGATTTGGTGCAGATGCAGTTTATTTTGCAGGTAAAAAATTTGGATTAAGAGCTTTCGCAGGTAATTTTTCAGATAACGAAATTATGGAAGCAACAACATATGCTCATAGCATAGGCAAAAAAGTGTATATAACAATCAACATTTTGGCTCACGAAGGTGATTTTATTGGGTTAAAAGAATACCTTGATGAGCTTGTTAAAGCAAAGGTTGATGCAGTAATTGTTTCTGACTTGGGAATTATTGAATTTATAAAAGAAAATGCACCAAGTTTAACAGTTCATGTTTCAACACAAGCAAATATACTTAATTCTTATGCAATTAACTTTATGTACAAAATGGGTGTAAAAAGAGTTATTCTTGCAAGAGAATTGAGTATTGAAGAAATAAAACAAATTAGGAAAAGAATACCAAAAGATTTGGAACTTGAAAGTTTTGTCCATGGAGCAATGTGTATTTCTTATAGTGGAAGATGCTTACTTTCAAATTACCTTACTGGTCGTGATGCCAATCGTGGTGCATGTACACAACCATGCAGATGGGAATATACTATCACAGAGAAATCAAGAAAGGGTGAAGAATACGAAATTCAAGAAGATGACCGTGGAACATATATACTAAATAGCAAAGATATGATGATGATTGAACATCTAAAAGAACTTGAAGATGCAGGAGTTACTAGCTTTAAGATAGAAGGAAGAATGAAATCTCCATATTATGTTGCAAATGTTGTTAATGCTTATCGTTATGCCATTGATAATATGGATAGTCTAACTGAAAAAGACTATGAAATGCTTAAAAAAGAACTTTGCAAAACAAGTCATAGAAAATACACAACAGGATTTTATCTTGGAGCAAAAGATAAAGAATGTTTGGAAAGTAGTATGCCTGTTCAAACATCAGAATTTATGGCAAGCGTGCTTTCAAATGGTGATGGCGAAAAAGTATTAATTGAACAAAGAAATCGTTTTAAAGTTGGTGATACTTTGGAAGTGTTATCTCCAAACAAAGATACCTTTAATAAGACTATAAAAATAGAAAAAATGACTGATGAAAATGGAGAAGAAATTGTAGACGCAAAAGATGTTCAACAAAAGATATATCTATTCACAAACCTTAATCTTGAAAAAGGTGATATATTAAGAAAAGAGTGTGAATAATAAAATTAAGCAAAAATAAAACCTTTTATGCAAAATTTGGTAAAAAGGTTTTATTTTTTATTCTTTTAATTTTGTTTTGACAAGTTTATTTTTAATGCTATACTAAAAAACAAAGGGAATTTATGTTAGCAAAAGTTTTAAGTTTTGGTCTTAATGGCATAGATGGATATTTGGTTACCATTGAAGTTGATATATCAAATGGCTTGCCAAAGTTTGATATTGTTGGACTTGGAGATACAGCAATAAAAGAATCGAAAGAAAGAGTAAAAAGTGCAATAAAAAACTCTGGTTATGACTATCCTGTATCAAGTATTGTATGTAATCTCGCACCAGCTGATAGGAAAAAAGAAGGTCCACATTACGACCTTGGTATGGCAGTTGCAATCCTTTGTGCAACAAATCAAATTGATTATAAATTGACAGAAAATACTATTTTTATTGGTGAACTATCGCTTAATGGTGAAGTAAAAAAGGTTAATGGTGTTTTACCAATATTAATCGCTGCAAAAGAAAAGGGTTACAAGCATTTTATCATTCCACAAGCAAACTATTTTGAAGCAAGTTTTATTGAAGGAATAACTGTAAACACTGTTAGCAGTCTTTTTGAACTTGTTGAATCTTATAAAAACCCAGATAAAAAGTTAAAACTTGTTGAAACATCAAACTTTGAAAAACTTAAAAATGAAAAAAGTACTCAAAGTATGGATATGAAAAATGTAAAAGGTCAATTTTCAGCAAAACGAGCATTAGAAATTGCTGCCGCTGGTGGACATAACATTTTGATGATTGGTCCACCAGGTAGTGGAAAAACAATGCTTGCAAAATGTTTTCCTAGCATATTGCCAGATATGACTTTTGAAGAAGCTTTGGAAGTAACAAAAATACATAGTATAGCTGGTGCTTTAGATTTAAGTGAAGGAATAATTTTACAAAGACCATTTAGAACACCACATCACACAGCAAGTAATGTAAGTTTGGTTGGTGGTGGAACAAATTCAAAACCAGGTGAAATTAGTTTGGCACATAATGGCGTGTTATTTTTAGATGAAATGCCAGAATATACAAGGTCATTTATTGAAACATTAAGACAACCTTTGGAAGATGGACAGATAACGGTTGCAAGAGCAAATCAAACAGTAACATATCCATCATCATTTATTTTGGTTGCAAGTATGAATCCATGCCCATGTGGTAACTATGGTTCAAAAAAACTTGAATGTAGATGTTCTCCACAGCAAATTCATAAGTACTTATCAAAGCTTTCAGGTCCGATAATGGATAGAATAGATTTACATGTTGAAGTGGATAATGTTACTTATGACGATTTACATTCAAATGAAGAATGTGAAAGTAGTGCAGTAATAAGAGAAAGAGTAAACAAAGCAAAAGAAAAACAACTAAAAAGATTTAAAGGCACAAAAGTGTATTCAAATGCAAAAATGAATGTAGTTCAAACAAAAAAATATTGTGCATTAAGTGAAGATGCAAAACAAATTTTGCAACTTGCGTTTGAAAAACTAAATTTGTCTGCAAGAGCACATGATAGAATATTAAAAGTTGCAAGAACGATTGCTGACCTTGCTGGTGAAGAAAATATTTTGCCAGAACATATAGCCGAAGCAATACAATATCGTTCACTTGATAGGAAATATTTGATTTAATGATAACAAATAAAGATAAAGCGTACATATTTTTATCATCACTAGACTTATCATACAAAAAGTTTAGTGATATTGTTTCGCACTATTCTTGTGTTGATGAAGTCTTGCATGCAATAGATAGTGCTGAAAGTTTTATAGTTCAAGAGTTTGACCAAAAATTTGATACAATACAAAAAATGTTGAACGATTTTTCATTTCAAACTTTTGAAGATTACCTAAAAACAAACAATGTTGATTATGTTACTATTGAAGATGATAAATACCCACAAAAATTACTTGAATTGGATCAGCCACCGTTTATTTTGTACTATAAAGGGAATTTGGAACTTGTGAATACACCTTGTATTGCAATGGTTGGAACAAGAAAGCCATCTTTTTATGGGCAAGATGTAACAGAAAAATTTGCAAAAGGTTTAACAGAAAATGGATTTACCATAGTGAGTGGTCTTGCTGTTGGTGTTGATAAAATTTCTCACGAAACTTGCCTAAAATATGGTGGTAATACGATTGCAGTATTAGGTAATGGTTTTGAGCATATGTACCCAGCAATGAATGTAAATTTGTCAAAAGATATTGCTCAAAAAGGATTGCTTTTAACAGAGTACTATCCTTCATTTAAGGCAACAAGTTATTCCTTTCCTGCAAGGAATAGAATAATTGCAGGTCTAAGTAAAGGTGTTCTCGTAACAGAAGCAGGTGAAAAAAGTGGGGCATTATACACAAAAGATTTTGCCTTGGAACTTGGTAGAGATGTTTTTAGTATTCCAGGGAATATCAATAATATTAATAGCAAAGGAACTAATAACATAATCAAAAGTGGGCATGGTGCTTGTGTAACTTGTGTTGAAGATATTTTAGATAGTTATGGT
>CAMEUD010000054.1 GCA_945937975.1 uncultured Clostridia bacterium | reverse complement strand
AAGAAGATGATATCGCTGAAAGATAAAAGAATAAAAAATAACCACAAATTGTGGGTAGTTGTTTAGTCTTAAATCACTATTTTCAACATAACAACATAATGATGTATTTTTATTAACAAGTCGGGAGAATATTCTTTCGCCATATCTTTCTTCAATATTTCCCAAATCCAAATTTGTTGATATTATTGTTTTTTTGTTATGTTCCAATCTGTCGGCAATAATATTATAAATACCTTCAACAGTAACATTTTTTAAAATTGGTTCAGTGCCAAGGTCATCAATAAATAAGTAATCAGGGTCAAGTAAGTTGTTTAGACTATCATATTTTGTATTGTCAAATGTTGTGTGATATTTTAACAAATTTTGATTTACATTAAACGCTGATGCAAAATATACAATATTTTCTTTTTTAATTAGTTCATTTGCCATACATTCCATCAAATAAGTTTTTCCAACGCCAGTTTGACCACATAACAAAATAATTTGATATTTTGAATTATCATTACACCATTTTTTCATTGTGTTATATAAAATTTTTATTTTTTCACTGTTATCAAATATTTTTAGGTTTGCATCATCAAATGACATAAGTTTATGATTAAAACCACTTTCTTCAAATAGTATGTTGTTTATTTCGTGTTTTAAGCATACACACATTTCACCATTAACAAAACCTGTGTCATCACATTTTGTACAAGTATAATGGAGGATAAGAGAGAGTGGGTTAATATTATGAGATAATAATATTTTTTCTTGTTCATCAATCAAATTTTTTGTGTCTATTTTTAAATTGTTCCCATATACTTCATTTTTTGCATTTTCAAATTCAATTTCTTTAAGTTTTGTGTAATTTTGCTTAAAATCTTCAAAAGACATTGCTTTTTTTAAATTTGCATATGCAAAATTTTCAGACTCTTTGTGTCTTTGGTCAATTTTTGATAATGCTTTTTTTAGTATAGTTTTATTTATCATTTTTGCTCCTAAATATCAATTTCTTCCAAACTTGTAAATAAAGATGAAATTTCTTCTTTTGTGTATGACCTTTCTTTGTAATCTTTTTGTGTTTTGTTTTGAGTTTGTTTTGTGGTTTCAGGCATATCTTCGCATTTTTTTGCATCTTCAATATTTGTTATATTTTTGGTATGCCAGGTTGATAAAATTTTGTTCATATATTTCATTGGTTGTGGCTTACCATTGGCATAAGTTGTTGCAAAGTATATAAGTTCAGTTGGCATTTGCCAATTATTTTTCCAATTATCATAACATTCTCTGTCAAAATTATTCACATTTCGTGTTTGACCAAGCTTTTCTATAATTTGTTTAATTTCATCATCTTGCATTATAATTTGGTTTAAATATTCATTCAAACTATCAACACTAACAATTCCAAGTTTGTAGAACTTTTGAATTTGAATATTCATATATTCAAGGGTTCTAATGCTTGATTTAAAACAGTAGTTGCTTATTGTTTCAAGAGTTATATCATCATATCCAAGATTTTTCCAGTTTACGATGTATGTTTCAACAACTGGTTCAACATTTGCATAATACAAACCAAGATTTTTACAAATGGTTTTTGCAAGACCAAATAATTGTTGTTTTTGTTTTTCGTATTCATCAATTTCAAGAGATGTAAATAACTTCATTGAGTAATATTTTTCAAGTAGAACATCTAAATAAGCAAAATTAACAGAATTTTTAAGCTTTTTCTGTTGTTTTACAACAAAAATAATCGTTCCAGTATCAAAACCCATATTTTGCCATTTTGCATATAAATCTCTCTCACTTGGGTCAAGTTTGCGTTTTATTTGCATTGCTTTTAAAATTAAAGCAAGTTCTTCATTTGTTTTTTCATAATCAATAAGTTTTTCATTTATTTTTTCAGCAGTTGTATATCCTTCTCTTGCCCAGTTTTTTGCAACAGTCAAAATATAAGGGTATCCAACATTTCCACCTTTAAGGTCGGTGCAGTATTTCATTATCATAAGCATTGCGGTTTGTTCAATATGTAAACTCTCCATTGTAACATAATACTCATAATATTCATTTGGCATAATCATTCTTTCAGTGATAATTTCTTGTGCTTGAAGATTAAATGATGAATATTTGTCATCTTTAAGTTTTGAAAGTTTAATGTTTGCATTTTTTACAGGTAAGTACTTAATTTGTTTTGGAATAGTATCCAAAATTTGAACAAGACCTTGTTCTTGCCAATATAAAAACGCACTTTCAATGTCTTGAACAGGTAAATTAAGTGCTTTTGAAAATTCTTCCAAAGTGTTTCTTGATTCCAGCGAATCATTGCAAAGAAGAAGCCCATATAAATAGACTTTAACACATTCACCACTAGCATAAGGCATATATGATGAAATAAATAAATTATCAACTGTTGTTTTATTTTCAACAATAAGTTGTGTTGAATAACTGCAAAATGCCATAATTTTTCCTTTTGCAAAAATTGTATCACAAAGCAAAAGTTTTTTCAACCAATAAACATAAATAATAGGTGTTGTGAATAGGAATAGAAGGAAGGAGTAATTATGAAAAAATTTCTTTGTTGTGCCTTGATTTTGTGTTGCACATTCATATTATTTGCTTGTTCTGGTAACTTTGATTACAAACAAAACTTGACAAATTATAACTTGGGATTAGAATACAATGATAATGAAAAATCTCTTTCTGGCAATGAAAGTGTAACTTATGTAAATTCATCAAAAAATGTTTTAAAAAATGTTAAATTTCATTTGTACCCAAATGCGTTTAGAGAAAATTCAAAAGCAAGTGTGGTGTCAAAATCAAATGAAACAAAAGCATATCCAAACGGCAAAAGTTATGGAAACATCACTGTTGACAATGTTAAAGTTGGGAATGAAAATTCAAATTATGAAATATGTGGTGAAGATGAAAATATATTAAATGTTAATCTTAATGAAGATTTGTATCCAAATGACAAAGTTCAAATAAGCTTGACATTTTATGTAAAATTACCAAATATAAATCATCGCTTTGGTTATGGAGATAATGCAGTTAATATTTGTAATTTTTATCCTGTTGCATGTGTTTATGAAAATGATGATTTTGTAACAAAACTATATAACTCAAATGGCGACCCATTTTATAGTGAAGTTGCTGATTATAATGTTACTGTAAAATATCCACAAAACTTGTTGATAGCAACAAGTGGAGTAAAGGTTAGTCAAACTACAGAAAATGAAATAAATACAATATATGTTCAAGCAAAATGTGTTAGAGATTTTGCTATTGTAATGTCAAATAAATTCCAAACCAAAAATACTAATTACAAAGATAGATTAGATATTAACTATTTTTACTACACTGATGAATCGCCAGATAAAACTATGGATTTAATCAATGAAGTGTTTAATTTTTTTGAAGACAAAGTTGGAGTTTATCCATATTCACAAATAAGTGTTGTTGAAACAAATTTTGTGCATGGTGGAATGGAATATCCTAACATTGTGTTAATTTCTGACTCATTGGATAGTTATGATACATACCAAATGGTGGTAATTCACGAACTTTTACACCAATGGTGGTATTCGGTTATAGGTAATAACGAATTTGATGAAGGGTGGATAGATGAAGGGCTTACAGAATTTTGTACAATTTATTTTTATGATAAGCACCCTGAATTTAATAAAGATATGGACAGTATGGTAAAGGCTTCAACAAACTCATATACAACATTTATGAGAGTGTATAAAGATGTTTTGGGAAGCGTTGATACAAGTATGAATCGACCACTTGATGCTTTTAAAACTGAACCTGAATATGTTTATAACACATATGTAAAAGGTATGCTTATGTTTGCAAGCATTTATAATATTGTTGGAGAAAAAAAGTTTGTTAATGCGTTAAAGTATTATTACAATTCAAATGTCTATGAAATTGTAAATGAGCAAATTGTAATAAATTGTTTTTCAAAAGGTACAGGAAAAGACCTTGAAAACATATTTAGGTCTTGGCTTGATGGAAAAGTTGTTATTGTTGGAATGTAATAAAAAGTGATTAGTTATTCTAATCACTTTTTTATATTTTTTTATGTAAAAGCTTTTCATATATTATTAAAAATATTTACTAAATTGTTAAATGATTTGATGTAAAAAAATTATTCTGTAATCTTAAATAAAGTTGACAAATTTGCACTTAAAATTTAAACTAGAACTATGGAAACTTTATTTGATAATGAAATAGTTATAAAGAATAGCGAAAGCACTTTAACAGATAACAAAAATGATGATATTTTGGTTATCATTTTACTCAACAAAAATTTTAATTTTAATGTATCAAGAACCCCATATGATATACAAATGTATGGCAAAAAGATGTGGGAATGGGTGGCTCTTGCTTGTCCAAATTCAAATATAAAAACAACTGTTTGCACAGAAGAAAGTGAAATACTAACATTAATAAAACCATATCTTGGCAATCAAAAATGGACAGTTGTTTTGTATAGTGATACGCCACTTATCAGTGGTGCGACCATTGAAGATATATTAAGTTATGTAAAAGCAAAAGATGTTAATGTTCTTAATTTACCAAAAGGTTATGTTTTTAACACAGAATATATTAAAAATGCCGAAAGTTTGATTAGTACAAACATAACAAATTTTGGTTCAAAATATGACTTTTTTGAAGTAAATTCAAATGAAACATTATATGAAGCAAAACATATTTTAAAAAATAGAATACTTGACTATCATATAAAGAATGGTGTCAATATTGAAGATAAGCAAAGCACTTTTATTGATGCAGAAGTAGTTATTGAAAGTGGTGCAAAAATTGAACATAACACAACACTTGTTGGACAAACATACATTGGTAAAAATTGTATAATTGAACCAAATAGCATAATCAAAGATAGTGTTATCTCTGATAATTGTGTTGTAAAATGTTCTTATATCGAACAAAGCAGAATCAGTGAAAATATGATTGTTGGACCATTTGAAAAGATAATAAATAAATCGAACTAGGAGAAAAAATGAAACTTGTTGTTGGACTTGGAAACCCAGGAAAAGAATATGAAAAGACATATCATAATGTTGGGTTTATGACAGTTGAAAAATTAAGTGATGAATATGGTATAGATTTTGTAAAAAATGAATGTAAGGCAAAAACTTGCAGTTTTTATACTAATAATGAAAAAGTAATTTTGGCACAACCACAAACATATATGAATTTGTCAGGCGAAAGCATTTTGGAACTAAAAAATAAGTATAAACTACAAAACAGTGATATATATGTTTTTTGTGATGATATAGATTTACCACTAGGAAAAGTAAGACTTCGCCACGAAGGTAGTGGGGGAACACACAATGGTTTAAGGAATATTGTGGCACTTATTGGACAAGACTTTAATAGGGTAAAAGTTGGTATAGGCAGGGACCCCAAATTCAAAGATTTGGCAGATTTTGTTTTATCAAAAATTCCACAAGAAAATCTTGATGTATTAGATAATAGTATGCAAGAAGCAGTAGATATTGTAAAAAAAGAAATAGGTGCATAATTTGGAAATAGATTCAATTTTACAAAAGTCAAAGACATTACAAAGAGTGAGCGAATGTGTAAATAATAACATTCGCTTGTCTTTATCTTGTCTTCAAATTGGAGAGAAAGCCTTAACTTTATATTATCTAAACAAACGATGTATTGTTGTTTGTAATGATGTTTTGTCATTAAATATGCTCAAAACCGAACTGATAAGTTTGGGTAAAAAGGTTGGTGAACTTGATGCTGGTTATCCTTTACCTATTTTTGCATATAAGCAAGAGAACTTATCAATGTGTGAATTTTTGGGGGCAGTGTATGATTACTATTTAGGAAAAACAGAAATACTTTTGGTGCTTGGTGATGCACTTTTTCAAAGGTTGCCAAACATAGATTTTTTTAATAAATATATCAATTTGAAAGCCAATGAAAATTATAACTTTGCTGAAATAGAAAACACGCTTGTAAGTTTGGGTTATTCTCGATGTGAAAAGGTAACAAAGTGTGGAGAATTTTCAATTCGTGGAGATATTGTTGATATTTTTCCAGCAAGCAATAACGACCCCATAAGATTAGATTTTTTTGGTGATACTCTTGAAAAAATATATTCGTTTGATGTTGATTTAATAGAAAAAAAAGATGTATTTAATGATATAAATATTTATCCTGCAACAATATATTTATTTGATGAAAATAAACAAAAAATATTTGATAAATTAAATAACGATATAAAACAAAAAATAAATGATAATTATTTAAGATATAGTGAAATTAAAACACATTATGAAAATGCTTTTGAAAATAATTTTATAGATATTAGCGACAGTTTTATATTGCCATATTTTGATTTTAAAGACAACATAATCTCTTTATTTAAAAGCGATTTAGTGGTTATTGATGAACCTAAAAAAATATTTGATAATTTATATAAAATATATGATAACAATATAATTTCAATAAATAATTCAATAGAAAATAATGAGTTATTAAAAAATCATAAAAAATATTTTTATGAGATTGAAAATAATTTTAATATTAACAATTATTTATTATTTGATAATTTTAATAACACATATTTTTTATATGATGAAAATATTAATTTTAGGAATATCGGTTCAAGAAAATATTTATTTGATTATAAAGCATTAATCAAAGATATTTCAATTTATTGTGCATCAAATTATTCTTGCGTGTTGTTTTGTGGGAGCAAATCAAGCGTTGACAGCATTGGTAAATATTTGATAACGAACAATCTTACTTATCAAACAAAATTTAATCCAAATATTAACAAATCACAAATAGTTCTTTTGCAAGATGAATTACCTTTTTCAGCAAGTTTTTTGGAAGCAGGGTTGGTTCTTATTGGAACATCTGATTTGGTAAAAAAAACAAGACAAAGTGTAACGAATACAAAAACTAGCAAAAGGAATACTTTTTATTTACCAAAGGTTGGTGATTATGTTGTTCACGAAGTGCATGGAATTGGAAAGTGCATTGGACTTGAAAATCTTAACCTTAATGGTAGTAACAAAGATTACTTTATTGTTCAATACAAAAATGGTGATTTGCTGTATGTACCAAGTGAACAAACTAATACGCTTTCTGCATTTTTGGGAAGTGATAAAACTCCTGTACTAAATAAAATTGGTGGACAAGAATTTGAAAGGGCAAAAGAAAAGGTTAAACAAGCAGTAAAAAAACTTGCTATCAATTTGGTTGAATTATACAAACAAAGAGAAAGCCAAAAAGGTATAAAGTATGAAAGTGATAACCTTATGGACTTGTTTGAAAACTCTTTTGAATATGATTTAACTGCTGACCAACAAAGTGCAGTAAATGATATAAAAAGCGATTTATATTCTGGCAAACTTATTGACAGGCTTATTTGTGGTGATGTTGGTTATGGAAAAACAGAAGTTGCATTAAGGGCTGCTTATCAAGTTGTACTTGGTGGAAAACAAGTTGCATTTTTATGCCCAACAACAATACTCAGTGAGCAACATTTTAAAACTGCAACAAAAAGACTAAAAGATTTTGTTTGTAATGTAAAAGTCTTAAATCGTTTTAAAACAAAGGCAGAGCAAGATGAGATATTAAAAGGGGCTAAGTCTGGTGATGTTGATATATTAATTGGAACACATAGGTTACTTTCAAGTGATGTTGTATTTAAAGATTTGGGACTTTTGATTTTAGACGAAGAACATAGATTTGGTGTTGCAGATAAAGAGAAAATAAAAACATTAAAAAAAGATGTTGATGTGTTGACTTTGTCAGCAACGCCAATTCCAAGAACACTAAATATGGCACTGACGGGAATTAGAGATATTTCAATTATAGAAACTCCACCCAAAAATAGAATTGCAGTTCAAACATATGTTACCGAAGAAAGTGAGTCGCTTATTTGTGATGCAATAAAAAGAGAAATGGCAAGAGATGGTCAAGTTCTTATTGTTTACAATAAAGTTGATACTATATATGATTTTTCAA
>CAMEUD010000053.1 GCA_945937975.1 uncultured Clostridia bacterium | reverse complement strand
CCAAAGTGCTTTTGGAACACTTTACAAATGTTGAAGAAAACAAATACGAACAAATGAGTTTAGATGAATTAAGGCAAGAAAAACTAAAACTAATAAAATTATTAGAGCAAGAGGGAGAAAATGATGCAAGTTAAACAATGTAACATAAAGACAAAATGTGAAATCAATGGTTGCAAAAATTTGGCAACTATAACAATATGCAAAGAAAACGATGCAAAGTTTGTCAAATCAAAAATCACTTTTAGATGAACAAAAACAAAATGCACTAAATTCGTTTGATATCTCTTATGCACTAAAATTATCTAACAAAATTGATGAAGTAAATGAAAAGTTAAAACAAGAAGAACAAAAAATACTCGAATATAATAATGAAATTGCAGAAAAGGAAGCAGAGTACCAAGCAAAACAAAAAGATAAAGCACTTTCATATGCTACTTACATAGAAAAATACGGCAAAAACGGTTTAAATGCGTTAAAGCAAGATGAAAAAGTTGCTTATGCCGAAAATTATCTTATGAGTTTAAGCAAAGAAGAAGCATTGGACGAACTTAATAACAATAAAGTTTTCACAAGTGAACTTGGACCTGCAAACTATACAAGATTAAAACTAAAAATGATGAACAGAAAATAGTACTATGTGGGAAAAAATTTTCACAATGGCAATTTCAAATGGTATTTTTGCGTGCCTTTTTGTTGCGCTTTTAATTTATGAACTAAAAGATTCAAGAACAAGAGAAAAGAAATATCAAAAAACAATAGACAGTTTGGCAAATAGATTACAGACAGTTGAAAAAATAAGTGAAGATATTGATGAAATGAAAAATGTAATTGTATACAAAAAGAAAAAGGAGACAAAAGATAATGCTTAAAAAAAGAATAAAAAAATATAGTTTTTGGACAGGACTTGCGGCATCACTTGTTGTCTTAATGAATGTTATTTCAAAAGCATTTGGGTTTTCGATTGATAACAAGCTTGTTGAAGATATTGTAATGTCAATTTGTGGTGTGCTTATGGCTCTTGGTATTGTTTGTAGACCAACTCAAAAAGATTTACACAAAGAAGATACAAAAAATGCTGATGAACCAAAAGAAAAGTCAACCGATATAGAACAAGATAATAAAACTGAATAATAAAAATGTGGCACTTGCCACATTTTTTTATGCTTTATAAAAATATTTTTACACAAAAATTAATATAAAAAATATTTGAAAACAAACATAATTTGTGTTAATATTTTTGCATACAAAAGGGAAATAAAATGAAAGTTGTTTTTGCTAGTTACAATCAAGGCAAATGTGAAGATTATAAAGGTATTTTTAAAAAAATTGGAATTGAACTTGTATCTTTAAAGGAAATTGGTTGCACAGAAAAAGTAGAAGAAACAGGTTATGATACTTTGGAAAATGCTGTAATAAAAGCAGAATTTTATCACAAATTATTGGGACTACCTGTACTTAGTAACGATAGTGGATTAATTGTTTCAAAGTTCACAAAAGAAAATCAACCAGGTGTTTTTGTAAGAAGACATAACGGAAAAGAAATGACTGATGAACAACTAATATCAACATATGAAAAATTATTCGAAGAAGTGGGTGGAGAAAGCGAAGGAGTTTTTTCTGTATCTTTGGCAGGTATAAATGAAAAAGGTGAACTCTTTAAAAGGGAATTTCATTACAGCACTTTCTTTAAATGTCCAGCAAGCAAAGCAAGAGTAAAAGGACTACCATTTAGGTCTTTTGAATATGATAGAAAACTAAAAAAGCATTATGCAGAGTTCACAGAAAATGATTGGACAAAGGCAAACGACAATGCAAAAAATACTGATGATATAGATGAACAAGAAAGTTTTATTAGAAGTATATTTCAAAAATAACACATAAAAAACAAAAATTTGTATATTTTTACTTGAAAATTGCAGTCAAGTATAGTATAGTAATTATACTAAAATATTTTTTTGTTTAATATGGTGAAAATATATGATGTTTAAAAACTCAGTAAAATTATTTATTGCAAATTTTTCAGTTTTCTGGAAACTTTTGTTGTATAAAATTATAGCAATAGGTATTTGCGTTTTGTTACTTATTCCAACATTTTCAAGTTGGGAACATGTGCTTAATTCAGTTGATTTTTTTGCTGGACTTGGTAATTTTGCAAACACAACAATGTTTTCAAGTGTAACATCATTTTTTGAACAGTTATTTATTTTAGTAGACACTTTTTTAAAAGCAGTTAGTTTGATTTTGTCATATAATTTATTTGCATTTATATATTCAACATTTGTGGTATTGTTTATATTACCATTTTTAATGGAGTTATCTGCAATTCCAACAGGTGAAGGCATTTATTCATATATGGCAAGTTTATCAAAGTCAAGTTTTGTTGGCACACTTATTGCAAAAATGGGAAAATCAATGTTATATTCATTGCTTAGGACATTGTGTGTGTTACCATTTATTGCACTTATGGGTGTAACTCTTTACTATATGTTATCACTTATAACAATAGATAGTTTATGGGCAGTTTTTGTTCCTGTGTTAGTTATAATATATTTTTCAGTTATGACAGCACTTATGATAACATTTTTCTCTGGTTGGATGCCTGCAACAGTAGTATTTGATGTATCTCCAGTAAAGGGAATGAAAAAGGGCTTCAAGGCAGTTTTTAGAAGATTTTTTAGAGTATTTTCAAGCATACTTATGATAATAATTATAACAACAATGTTTACATTTATGTTTACAACATTTTCACTTATAATTTTAGTTCCATTGTGTTCAGTATGTGTTGTAATGCTTGAAATGGTTATGTTTTTTGAAAGTCAAGGAATGAGATACTATGTTGACCTTGACAGTATTGTAACGCCTAAAAAACTTGAGCAATGCGACAAATTTAAAAAAGTTAAAGACATAATTTAGTTTATTAAACAAATTTTAGTAATAAATAAACAAATGAAATAAAGCAAGCAACACTTGCAAAGATTTTTTATGAAAAGGAGAAAAAATGAATTCAGACGAAAAAATTATAGAAGCATTAAAGAACATTATCTCAAATTCAAATGATAACACATTAAATCAAAACAATACAAAAATAGATGATAATCAAAATAATGTTGACTTAAATGCAAAACAAGGAAATGAACAAAACATTGCTATAAATAAAACAAAAAGACAAGTAAAACCAAGAAATAAAAATAATATAGCAAAAAAACAAACAAAAAAAGTTTCTAACAGCGAAAATGAAACAGAAAAAGACAATAAAGAAGTTGTTGTAAAAAAACAAGAAAAAAACAAAAAAGTAAAAATAACATTCCTAGGTGGAGTTGGTGAAATCGGCAAAAATATGACAGCCATTGAATATGGTGATGATATGATAGTTGTTGACTGTGGATTAAGTTTCCCAGATGATGACCTTCCAGGTGTTGATGTCGTTGTTCCTGATATTTCATACCTTATTCAAAACAAACATAAGTTGAAGGCATTTGTTATAACTCATGGACACGAAGACCATATTGGTGGTATACCATTTGCATTAAGCGATGTAAATGTTCCTATTTATGGAACAAAATTAACTCTTGCGTTAATAGAAAACAAATTAAAAGAATATCCAAAGTTAAAATACAAACTTGTTGCAGTAAAACCAAGACAAATGTTAAAAATTGGTTGTTTTGCTATTGAATTTATCAATGTAAACCACTCAATCGCAGGTTCACTCGCACTTTGTATTTCAACACCTTGTGGGAATATTATTCACACAGGAGATTTCAAAATTGATTTTGAACCAGTAACAGGCGAAACAACAGATTTAACTCGTTTTGGAGAACTTGGCAAAAAAGGAGTAAACTTACTTCTTTGTGAAAGTACCAATGTTTGCAGAAAAGGTTATTCAATGAGTGAGTCAAATGTGGGTAGAGTTATGGACTCAATATTTGAAAAACATACAAACAATCGTTTAATAGTTGCAACTTTTGCATCAAACATTCAAAGAATGCAACAACTTTTGGATCTTGCAGAAAAATATAAAAGAAAAGTTGCTTTTTCTGGCAGAAGTATGATAAATGTCAGTGAAGTCGCAATGAAATTAGGTGAATTAAGTTACAAAAAAGAAAATATTATCGACATCGATAAAGTTTCAAAATATGATGACAAAGAAATTTTAATAATGGCAACAGGAAGCCAAGGCGAATCAATGAGTGCTTTGTCAAGAATGGCAAATGGCGAATTTAAGGGTATTGACCTTGGAGATAATGACTGTGTTATTTTGTCTTCATCACCAATTCCAGGAAATGAAAAATCAGTTTATGGATTAATCAACACACTTTTCAAAAAGGGTGCAGATGTTATATATGATGAACTTGCAGATGTTCACGCATCAGGACACGCATGTCAAGAAGAAATCAAAATTATTCACAAACTTGTAAAACCAAGACACTTTATGCCAATCCATGGTGAATATAGACACCTTAAACAACATAAAGAACTTGCAATCGCACTTGGCGAAGATGCAAGAAATATAATTTTACCAGAACTTGGACTTCAAGTTGAAATGTCGCAAAATTCAATCAAACCTTGTGGTTATGTTCAAGCAGGATTAAGACTTGTTGATGGTTCAGGAGTTGGCGATTTATCAAGTGCAGTTCTTCGTGATAGAAAACAATTAAGTGAAGAAGGTGTTTGTGTTGCAGTTGTAAATCTTATGGCAACAAAAGAACTTGCTTTTGACCCATTTATTATCACTCGTGGTGTTGTATATAATGATGAAGCAGATGACTTTAATCAAGATGCAAGAGCATGCCTTGTTCAACTCTTTAAAAATGTTGATATAAAAGATATGGAACAAAGCGAAGTTAAAAATCAAGTAAAAAGATGTTTAAGCAACTTTATCTATAAGAGAACAAAGCGTAGACCACTGATTTTAACAGTTGTAATGTTTGGTTAAAAAAAAATAGACTGTTTTTTAAGAAATTCAGCTATTTAAGGATAATATGGAATATTTGGAAAAATTAAAACAAATATCAAATGAAAATCACATACCAATCATAAAAGATGATGGGTGTGATTTTTTGACATCATTTTGCAAGGAGCATAATTTTAAAAACATATTGGAAATAGGAACAGCAGTTGGTTATTCAGGTTCATTTATGTTAAATAACACAACTGGTTCACACTTAACAACGGTTGAAATAAATGAAGGTAATTTTAATATTGCAAAAAAAACTTTTGCAACACTAAATTTAAGTGATAGGGTAACTCAAATTTTGGGTGATGCAAAAGAAGTTATAAAAAACTTAAATTGTGAATATGATTTTATCTTTCTCGATGGACCAAAAGGACAATATTTGGCTTATTATGAAGACCTTTTAAAACTCTTAAAAAGTGGTGGATTTATATTGGTAGATAATGTATATTTCCATGGTCTTGTTCGTGGACAAGAGTTTGTAAAACATAAATTACGAACACTGGTTGTAAATTTGAGAAAATTTATAGAAGTAATTAAAAATGATGAAAGGGTTGAAACCCAAATTTTAGATATTGGAGATGGTATTGCAGTAATCAAAAAATTATAGGAGTACAAATGAAATCAAACGATATAGAACAATTAACAAATTGTAAGTGGGTAAACTTATACAAAGTTGAAAAAGAATTTGGCAGTTACTATTTTTGTTCTAGAAACACAAAAGATAATTTGGAAATATTGAATAAAAATAAACAAGCAGATGCTGTCCGTATTTTGCCATATGTAAAAAAAGATAACAAGATATATTTGGTTTTAGAAAAAGAATACAGAACTCCACTTGATAAATATATTTATGGAACACCAGCAGGACTTATCGACAAAGGCGAAACACCAATAGAATCGGCAAAAAGGGAACTTTATGAAGAAATTGGTGCAAATGTAGTTAGTATTGAACAACTCTCAAACAAACTTTATTCATCAGCAGGCCTAACAGATGAAAGTGTAATTGTGTTTTTTGCACAAGTTGAATTAACAGGTACTCAACATTTGGAAAAGAGTGAAGATATAAAATACGAACTTGTTGATTTAGATAAAGTTCAAGAATTTATAAAAGACAAAGATTTTTGTGCAGGTAGTTTTTTGCTTATTCAATATTTTTACTATAAACAAAAAATGATAAAATAGTTTTTTAAATTTAATAATATTTGATATAATAAAATTATGGAAATAGAAATAATTAAGTATATTCAATCATTACATTCTCCATTATTTGATGGAGCAATGTGGTTTTTTACTTATTTAGCAAGTTTTTATGCCATAATTTTATTTTTTATAATATTTTTCTTTTTTGCATCAAAAAAATATTCATTTTTATTTTTAATTTCTGCACTATTTAATGTGGGATTAAATTATATTTTAAAAATATTAATAAATAGACCACGACCATATGAAGTTTCGCCAGATATATCAAATGTAACAAATTCGCTAGGCAAAAGTATGCCAAGTGGACATATGGTAACAATAACAACAATTATATTCTTTTTAATTTTCTTTTTATTTAAAAAATTAAAATCAAAATTAGCAAAAACAATTTTGGTTATTTCCAGCATTTTAATTATAACGCTTGTTGCAATTTCACGAATGTACTTTGGACAGCATTATGTTTCTGACCTTGTTGTGGGTTTTGTTGAAGCACTTATAATATGTGCAGTTGAATTAAAATTTGAACAAAAGTATAACTTTATTTGACATTAATATCAAATTTTTTTAAAATAACATTGTAGGGTGGTGCATTTGAAAAAAACTAGAAATTTGAAAATAGCATATTTGTTAATTTATTGTGCAATATTCATTGTAACAATTTATTTTGCAATTTTCGCAATTTCAAATTACATAACCCAAAAAAAAGAATACGAATTATTCAAACAAAGTTGGCAATATGTTGCTGACACAAATATAGAATTAAAAACAGATACAAATGAAGATGGAACAACTGAAACCTATTATGCAATATCAACTCCTGAACAACTTGCAGGAATGTTTGAAAAAATAAACTCAAATGATGTAAATGCAGACAGTATATCTACATACGGTTACAAGTTGATCAAAAACATTGACCTATCTGGGAAATCATGGATTGTTGGAGATTTCTCTAATACTTTTGATGGAAATAGTTTTCATATTCAAAATTTAACAATTAATAATTCATCTTCAAGTTATTTAGGTTTTGTTGGAAGGCTTTCAGGAACTATAAAAAATATTTATTTTGATAATATATATGTTAGTTCTTTATCAACAACAAATGGGACTAAATATGTTGGGGGTGTTGTTGCTTATTTATCAGATGGAAATCTTGAAAATGTGTATGTAAATAGTGGCTCAATATATGGTGCCAAATATACTGATAGTTATAAGTCAAGAGATTCATATACTGGTGGAATTGTTGGGTATTTATCTGGGGGTAGTATTAGTAAGTGTATTAACAGAGCCAGCGTTGAATATGGTAAAGTTATTGGTGGCGTTGTTGGACAAAATAGTGCAACGATTGAAAAATGTTGGAATTATGGAAAAATAAATTATACCGATAGCACAGGGGATACCGTATATGTAGGTGGTGTTGTTGGGAAAAGCTGAGCAAAAATCCAGTTATGTCAAAATTGGGGAGATGTTTTAATCTCAGCTTATTCAATAAATATCCGAAATATCGCATATACTGGTGGAATAGTTGGTTATACTTCAGCAAATGTAAGTGAATGTTCAAATAATGGAGAAATTTCTCAATCAGCTAGAGGTTTTTCAATAAACTTGATTTATGCAGGTGGTATTGCTGGCTATTCGATATCAACATTTAATAATTGTTTAAATACTGCCAATGTATCAGCAATGGCAACCAGTGTAACATCTACTTCAAGTTCCAATGTAAAAACCACAAAAGTTAACGAAACAGAGTATCATAAACATTCATATTACTTCTTCCCATTGTGGGCAACAGATTATTTGTGGTACACAAGGAATGATGCTACTATAAGCATATCAGAAATGAATTCATATGCTGGTGGAATTGTTGGTTGTGGGACATCAACTATTTCAAATAGTTATAATAGTGGAAATATTAATGGTGGTTACAAAACTATTAGTGTTACAATAAAAGAAACTTTGAAAAAAGATTCAAAATATTCAAGTATT
>CAMEUD010000052.1 GCA_945937975.1 uncultured Clostridia bacterium | reverse complement strand
AATTCCAATTGCGGACATTGTTGTTGAAACACTCCAACGTTGGCGAGAAAAACAAAATGAAAGACAAAATACAAATCCAGATGTTACGTCTGATTTAACCGCCAAAAATGCCTTTATTTTTGCTAATGATGATGGAAGTGTAAGAACTTATTTTGGCAGTCGCAAAATCTTTGATGGTTGGAAGAAACGACACAAATTGACTAATTATAATATTCATTTTCATGGACTGCGACATACATTTTCTAACATGCTTTTTGAAATGAATGAAAACCCCAAAGTAATTCAACAACTTTTAGGACATCGTGATGTAAAAACTACAATCACGGTTTACAACTCTGTTGATAGCGAATATATCCGACAAACAACTGACAAGTTTAACGAAAGAGTTAAAGAAGACCAAATGCTTTTAAACGATAAAAAACGAGAAGAAATCCTTGAACAACGCAAAGATGAGTTTGTTGCAGATATGGGCGATGACGAATTTGATGAAATTCTCACAAAACTTCTCGAAGAACGCAAAGAACGTAAGCGCAGACGCGAAAGTGATATGGAAATGTAAAGCACGAATTTTGTCGAATGTATGGAAAAAATGTTAAATATATGATATTATATTTTTAATATAAATAAGGAGTTCATATGTATTTAAGTAGAATTATTGTAGAAAATTATAAATTGTTAGAGCATGTTGATATAAAAGTAGATAAAAATACAACAATTATTGTCGGAAAAAATAATGTTGGTAAAACATCATTGTTTGAAATAATGAACAAATTTTTAAATGAAGGAGCATTATCTATTAGTGATTATCCACTAAAAAACAGAAATGATTTATATGATAACATCAAGAATCTTATATTAAAAAAATATTCCTTCGATAATTTTATAGAAAAACTAAAATTAACAAAAATAACTGTATATGTTAATTATGAAGATAAAAAGGCTAATGATTTTTTAGGATATTTATCTCCATTTATAATAGATTTGAATGAAGATGTTTTTAATGCGATTATCAACGCTACATATGAATTTAATTTAACAGAAGATCAACTTTTAAATTTTTACGAAGAACAAATTAAAATGCTGGATTCAAATGGTGCAATTGATGAAAGATTAAGTGAAAAGTTTGAAAATGGAATTCGTGAAGTAACAAAGAAAAATTTTAATAGTTTTTTTAAAATTCAATATTATGCTATTAACCCTAATGATATTAATGATAGAGTAAATAAGGTAATAAAAGAGGTGCAAGATTTATTTCCCAATCAATTCATAAAGGCGGAAAGAGGTTTAGATGAGAATGAATATTATTTAAACAATAAAGATCCATTTGAAAAAATTCTATCCCAAGTATTTAAAGATGATATTTTAGATGCTGAAAATGTATTTGGAAATAATGTTATAAAATTAAGAGATGCGATTGATAGTGCTAATAAGTCGATAAATTCAAAAATAAAAAATAAGATGAATAAGCTAATAGAAAAATCTATGCAATTCGGATATCCTAGTACTGATGAGTTGAAATTTTCTGCAGAAACCAATGTTGATATATCATCAAATTTGGCAAGTTCTACAAAACTTTATTATAAATCACAAGACGAAGTTGAATCGCTTCCAAGTATGAATAATGGTTTGGGATATAAGAATTTAATAAAAATTGAATTATACTTATCTCAATTTGCAAATGAGATATCAAAAAAGGCAAAGATATCAATACCTCTTTTGTTTATAGAAGAACCGGAATCGCATATGCATCCACAATTACAAAGAAAATTTGTAGAATACTTGAATGATTTTTTAAAACAAATCAGTTGTAAAACTATACAAATATTTGTTACTACTCATTCATCATATATTATAAATTCTGTAGATTTAAAAAATGTTCGCTATGCATTAAAAAATCATAGCAGTGTTAAGTATAAAGATTTGAATGACTATATAAATAAAAATATGGCTGACTATAAATTTATAAAAAAATTCTTAAAAATTGAAGTATGTGATATTTTCTTTGCGGACAAATTAATTTTAGTTGAAGGTACTTGTGAAAGATTACTTATTCCTCAAATAATCAGTAATTTAGTTATGCAAAAAAAATTTAGTAATGATAAATATAATTTGTCGAATCAATATTATTCATTAATTGAAGTCGGCGGCACCTATGCATACAAATTTATCAGTTTAATAAATTTTCTACAAGTTTATACTTTGATAATTACCGATATAGATTCTGCAGTTAGGAAAAAAATCAAAAATAAAATAAGTTATTGTAAAGAATTATATTCTAAATCGATGTATTCAACAAATGCAACAATAAAAAATTGGTATGAATGCAAAAATAGTTATATGAAATTGGACGATTTAAAAACCGACTCTGACAAAACAAAAAGATATTGTCACCTTGAGTATCAAGAAGTTGAAAATGGATTATGTGGTAGGAGTCTAGAAGAGTCCATAATAAATGTAAATAGGAAATATTATAAACTGCCAGATAAAATCAATGATGAGCAATTAACAAAAGTACTAAATAATAAGTCGAAAACTGATTTTGCAATAGATCTATTGATTAATAATTCCAATTTCGTATGTCCTAGTTATATCGAGAAAGGGTTAATTTGGCTTGACAACTCGCCAGTTGGAGGAATAAATGGATAACTACCAATTAGCAAAAATTGAGGCAGATAAAACAGATAAGAAAATTATTGATTTAATATCGAAAAATGAGAATATTAAAGTTGAGGCTGGTGCAGGCGCTGGCAAGACCTATTCTTTGCACAAAGTAATAGATTGGTTAATCGCAAATAAAGTCAGTGATTTTAAAAGACAAAATAGAAAGATTGCTTGTATCACATATACAAATGCAGCTGTTGAGGTAATAAAAGATAGAATTGGAATTAATAATGATGTTGTTCCATCGACAATCCATTCATTTGCATGGGATAACATTAAATTATTTCGTGCTGACATGTTGAGGTGTGTAAAAGAATTAAAATTAATTGAGGAAGAAGAATATGAGACATTTAATGAAATTAAGTATACGTTGGGTGTACGATATATAGATGAAGGGGTTTTATATCTACATCACAATGATGTAATCAAAATATTCTCAAAATTATTAGATTGTGCTAAATTTCGTCTATTAATCGAAAGTAAATATGCTGCTATTTTAATAGATGAATATCAAGACTCATATAAAGAGATAATGGATAAAATACTTAAATATTTTGTTGATATAAAAACGAATACTCAAATATGTCTATTTGGTGATGGCTGGCAGACGATATATCAGTCAAACAATGCTTGTGGACAGATTGATAATAAAAATTTATGCCTTATAGGTAAAAATGTGAATTTTAGATCGGCGAAAAAAATAGTAAATATTTTAAACAATTTGAGACCAGAATTACCACAAATCTCAGCAATAAACGATTTTGATGGAAAAGTATTTGTTGTTAATTGCAATGACTATCAAGGAGTACGAAGACAAGAAAAAATCTTTAAAGAAGATTTGCCACAGAGTGAATTGAGTACAAGAATTGAATCAATTGAAAAAATGTTTATAATTAAATCAGAAACACAAAAGACGCTTATGTTAACACATAAAGTGCTAGCATCTTATCAAGGATATGAACATTTGCTAAATATCATGGGAGATTCATTAAAAGATTTTTCTAATAGCTTATTTATTTTTATTGCAACAATTGTTGAAAATGTATTCAATTCATTAGAAAATCACAATGCTGTTTTATTGTCTGAAATTCTAAAAAATAGACCTACAATATTAAATAGAAATGACAAAAAACAATGGAATAATTTGCATGAACAATTAATTGAGATGAGAAAGAGAACTATATTTGACGTTTTAGAGGTTGTTATTTTAAGCCAATTAATTCCAATACCTCCCGATATTATTGAATTATATAAGGATATGAAGAAGAATGTTGATAAAATATATTATAATGGGAATATATTAGATTTAAAGAATGTAGAGTATAGTGAATTTATTGCGGCTAAAAATTTTTCAATGCCA
The DNA here is from genome assembly GCA_945937975.1 of uncultured Clostridia bacterium. Classification (GTDB taxonomy): domain Bacteria; phylum Bacillota; class Clostridia; order Christensenellales; family UBA1242; genus UBA5893. Next base: position 4,168 of record CAMEUD010000052.1, on the reverse strand, counting down.
GAGTCAATTTATTCAACAGAACATGGCGTTAAAGGCGAAGAGTATGACAATATTTTATTTGTTGTAAGTAGAGGATGGTTATCATATCAATTTGATAAATACTTAACCATGTCAGACATTGAAAAGCAGAAAAATTATGGAGCATATGAAAGAAATAGAAATTTATTTTATGTGGCTTGCTCAAGAGCAAAAAAACGATTATGCTTACTTATATCGTATTATGTAGATGATAAGTTTAAAAATTATTTAATTAATTTGTTTGGTAAGGAAAATTATTTTTCTTATGACGAATTCGTAAAAAAATATTCCATTGATGTAAATTTTATATAATAGCATTAGTACTTTCTATAGTAAATATTTGTGTACCTAAATGTACCTAATGTAGTAGTTTTGGGCAGTTTTAGAGAGAATTAGACCGAAAGTTGATGAACTCAATTTTCGGTCTTTTTTTATGCAAATTTTGTGTACCTAAAATGACAATTTTGTGTACCTAATGTATTTTTTGAAGAGAGTCGTACCCTAAAAATTTGCAAATAAAAAATCGCTAAAAGCCTTTATTTATCGGCGTTTTAGCGACTTTTGTTTAATGGAGCTGGTGACGGGAATCGGACCCGTGACCCCCACCTTACCAAGGCAGTGCTTTACCTCTAAGCCACATCAGCGTAGTTTTTAGCTCCATAAATTTGGAGCCTATGAAAATGTAATTTGGGGAACAAAACGCCTTACCAAGGTGGTGCTCTACCGCTGAGCCACACCAGCATAGTGCTGTTTTTGAACGATTTTTGCGGTGAAATTTAGTGATTAAAAAGTGCTATTTTTGTTTTACCAAAACTCTGTTCTGATAGTCAAGAGTTCCGCTCTATCTTCTAAATCGCCCACAAAATAAGCAAGTTTGAGATATTAAAAATCAATTAGTGTAGTAAGATTTTGTTTTACTACACTTTTTTACACTTAATTGCACAAATTTAGTAAATTTAAGTGTTCTAAAACTATGTAAAACTGCCTAAAACTTTTGTGAACTATATAGAAAATGTTTATATATTTATTGACTTTTTTTCTATAAACACTTATAATTTTAGAAAAAAAGTGCATAAGGATTATGAAATGAGAGATTATAGTAAACTATTAAAACTTGCAAGAGACAATAATGGAATTATTCAAACAAAGATGGCAGTTGAAAATAATATTTCAAAACACTATCTTCGTTTTGCTGTGCAAGACAATGTTTTAGAAAAAGTTAGAAATGGAATTTATATTACTCCAGAAACAATGGAAGATGAATTATATTTTCTTCAATTGAAATCAAAGAATTTAATTTATTCTTATGAAACATCTGCTTATTACAATGGACTAACAACAAGAAATCCCTTAACTCTTTCCATTACAACAATTCAAGGGAATAATACTTATCAATTAAAATCTCAATATAAATTGGAATTTCATTTTGTCCCTAAATGCAAATTTGATTTAGGTTTAACCACAGTAAAAACGATGTATGGAAATAATATCCAAATTTATGACAAAGAAAGAACAATTTGTGATTTGTTTTCCAAAAATTATGTTGGAGATAGATATGTTGTCAATGAAAGTCTAAAAACATATTTAAAGATGGAAGATAAAAATTTAACAAAATTGTTGAAATATGCAAAAGAACTAGGTGTTGAAAAAGAATTAAAGGATAAATTGGAGATTTTGTTATGAATACATCAAGACAATTAACGGATTTGATTAAGAATAAAGCAAGAAGTTTAGGGATAGATACACAATTGCTTTTGAAAAGATATTTTATGGAGCAAATGCTGGCAAGAATTGCCGTTTCAAAATATAAAACCAATTTTATTTTAAAAGGTGGACTTTTGATTTCTTCAATGGTTGGTTTATCATCAAGAGCAACTCAAGATATTGATGTTTCTATTATCAATAAACCTTTAACCAAAGATGAAATTGAAAAAATGATTACGGAAATCTGCAATATCGACATTGGAGATAATATTCGTTTTGAACTTACATCAATTCAAGATATTAGAGAAGAATTTGACTATCCCGGCATTAGATTATCGTTTAAGGTCTATATGGATAAAATTGTGGATTCTCTTAAAATGGATATAACAACTGGAGATACAATAACTCCAAAAGAAATTGTTTATGGTTACAAACTTTTGTTAGAAGATAAAACAATAAAATTGTGCTCTTATTCAATAGAAACTATTATTGCAGAAAAAATAGAAAGTATTTTATCTAAAAATATTTTAGGAACTAGAATGAGAGATTATTATGATTTGTATTTACTTGAAAAATTGTTCAAAGATAGAATTGATAAAAATCTTCAAAAACAAGCACTTGAAAATACTTGTGCAAAAAGAAAAACGACTGATATTTTAACAAATGCAAAAGAGATAATTGCAGATATTGAAAATGATTGGGGTCAACAAAACCTATGGAAAAATTATTCAAATAAAAATACTTATGTAGAGAATGTTAGTTTTGAAGATACAATAAAAAGCATTAAATCTATTTTACATTTTATTGAAATCATTTAAGGAGAAAAAATGAAATATTTTGTTTCAAGCGATATACACGGATTCTTTGACGAGTGGCAAAGTGCTTTGAATGAGAAAGGTTTTGACTTGAATAACCCTGAACACAAAATAATTCTTTGTGGCGACTTGTTCGATAGAGGAAGTCAACCAAAAGAAATTATAGATTTTGTTCTAAAACACAAACACAAAGTAATTCTTATTCGTGGCAATCACGAAGACTTGATGGAACAAATGATTGAAAGAAATTCTAGTGATTATGGCGACCTTTGTAATGGCACAGCACAAACAATTGTCGATTTGTATCCGGAATGGCAAATAAGCGAATTTGACCTTAAAAAGATTGCAAAAGCAACTAGACTTCAAGGAGTTCTAGATATGTGTGTTGATTACTATGAAACAAAGCATTACATATTCATTCACGGCTGGATACCTATCATTGAAAATTGCTATTTGTATGATAGTGAATGGCGAACTGCAAGAAAAGAACATTGGGAAAAGACTCGCTGGGCAAACCCCGTAGAGATGTATAGATATGAAATCTACGAACCAAACAAGACAATAGTTTGTGGACATTGGCATTGTTCTGCACTGTGGCACGAGCAAAACCCAGACAAATATGAAGAATTTGGAGATAATGCCAATTTTGAACCTTTTATAACAAAAAATATGATACCCATAGATGCTTGCACCACCTATTCACATAAAGTGAATGTGGTTGTATTGGAAGATTGAAATTTGCTAAGGAGGAAAAATGAAAAAAACAAAAAAACAAAGGATTCCGATTCCAATAGAACTTTCAGATGAAGTATTAAAACTATCTGATAGAACTTGTTGTGTATGCAGAGAGAAAGGAAAAGATGTTCAAATTCATCATATTGATGAAAACCCATCTAACAATTCAATCGAAAACCTTGCTGTTCTATGTCTTCAATGTCATAACGATACACAAGTTACTGGAGGTTTTGGTAAAAAATTAACGTCTGGTCAAGTAATAAAATATAAAAATGAATGGCTAAAAATAGTGAAAGATAGGAATGATAACCTAGCAAAAGGGATTCAATCATTAGACAAACAACAATGTTGGGATGACATTAATTTTGACAACCAACAAGGGATTGAAGGTGCAATACTTGGTGTGGGATTAAATCAAAATTATGTAGAAGCATGCCCTAAATTAAATATTTTTCAGGATGCAATAAACTGTTTAGAATTATTAAATTATGTAAATATAATTGGAGAATCTGGTTCAGGAAAGTCACTTACAGCATTTCAAATTGCATATGAATATTCAAAAAAAGGATATAAAGTCTATAAATATAATGGAAAAGATAATCCAACCTTATATAGTGAGCTCTCTCCTGCAATATACATTTTAGATAATGCACATTTATATAAAAATGTTGCAAATACAATTCAACAGCAGGCAAAAAAGGAATGTAAAGTTATTTGTGTATTTACAGATGTAATTAATTCAAACGAGAATAGTGTAAGAATAACATCAAAACAATCGGTAAATATCTTGTATGAATATTATACTCAAAATGCTGAACAAATAATTCCAATAGTTAAAAAAATTAATAAAAAAGTTTGATTCAATTTTGGCGATACATCATTTTCATGGTTAATCA
>CAMEUD010000051.1 GCA_945937975.1 uncultured Clostridia bacterium | reverse complement strand
ATCTTGATATTTGCCATGTTGAATTGCACTATATAACAAATAAGCAGAAATGCTACCTGTTTTTGTAAAAATGTTCCACACTTTTTCTGCATTTTCACTAACAAAATTATCCATACTCTGCTCCTTTTGTTTTTTAAGATTTCATCTTACATTATCAGTTTACTATATTATATGCAAAATTCAAAGAAAAATTTACTAAATTTAAAATTATTCTTCATCTGGTTTGTATCCAAATTCAGTAAGTAAATTTGTATTTTCTCTCCAATTCTTTTTTGTTTTTACAAAAAGTTTTAAAAGCACTTTTTTGCCTGTTAAATTTTCTAGTTCAACTCTTGCCTTTTCTCCAATGTTTTTTAGCATTGAACCCTTTTTGCCTATGATTATTGACTTATGACTTTCTTTTTCACAAATAATATCTGCATCAATAACAACAATTCGTTCCTTTTCTTCAAAGTTTACAATATCAACACTTATTCCATGTGGTATTTCATCTTGCAAAAAGTAAAGGGCTTTTTCTCTTATTGTTTCACTTGCAATAAAGCGTAAAGACTTATTTGTGTAATAATCTTCATCATATTCAAAGTTTTTTACATCACTTTCTGGCAAGTATTTTAGTATTGTGTCCAAAAGTTCTTTTGTATTTTTGCCTTTTATGCTTGAAATTGGCACAATCTCATCTATTTCCTTTATTTTTGACAGTTTGTCAATGATTGGCAAAATATCGAGTTGTTTTATCAAGTCTACTTTGCTTATTACGACAATAAGTGGCGTTTCTTCTTTTGCCTTTAAGTTTTTTATATAATCAAGTTCTTGTTCCGAAATTGCTTTTGTTGAATCAATAAGATAAACATTTAAGCTTGCTCCACTTTGTGCCGAGCGAACATTTTTCATCATATATTTATCAAGTGCATTTTTTGATTTATGAATACCTGGGGTATCTATAAGTACAAGTTGATAATTTTCTTTTGTTAAAATACCCAAAATATTGTTTCTTGTTGTTTGTGGTTTTGGAGAAACTATTGCAACCTTTTCTCCCACCAAATTATTAACCAAAGTGCTTTTTCCTGCATTTGGTCTTCCAAGTATAGCTATATAACCGAATTTATATTTCATTTTTTCTCCATAATTATTATGACATATTTAAAAAAATATAGCAAAGCAATTTACTCATTTAAAATAAAAAAAGGACTTCACTTATTGTGAAATCCTTTCAACAAAATTTTATTAATAATCTAAAGAACTTTCCATTGAATTTGCTGATAAGCCTTTTTCTGTTGTAACATTTTGAACTTTTACTTGATATTTGTCATTATCTTTGCTCTTTACATATTCACAGAATTTATCAAAAATAATCGTTTCATCTTGTTTTGCTTGTTCATACATATCTTTATCTAATTTTACATAAACATCTTGGTCTATATAGAGTGTTTTGTATTCAGTATTAGAATGTGATACCCAACCAAATTTTGGCATATCATATTGATAGCCAATTACTTCCCATTCTTTGGTTACTGTTGTTTTTGAATACAATGAAACATTTTTTGTTGCAAATTTTACTGCCGAGCGAGCATCATCAAAAGTAATATCTCCGATACCATATAAGAACATTTTAGAAATCTTATAACCATCTTCAGTGTTTTGTGCAACTTGTTTCATGGCTTTGTTAAGTTTTTTTACATCATTAACTCTGTGTGTAACTATATTTTCTGCTTTTTGTGAATCAACTATGTTTGAAACAACTTTGACTATATTTTCACTTTTAGAAGTGTCAACGCTGTCAAAAACATTGCTAGGTACTGAATAATTTAATGTTGTGAACGATGTTTGTTTTGAATCTTTTTCTTTTGTTAATCCATGTAAATTCATAAAGTATTGGTCAGAAGCATTTTCAAAATTTGTAGAAAGAAAAGAAAATTTTTCAACTTCACCTTTGAAGTTATTTTTTAAATCGCTATTATTAATAACATTTACAACTTTGTTATTCAATTCTTTTTGTGCAGTTTTCATTTCACTTAAACAACTTGCAAGTCCACCAACAAGGATTGCAGATGCAACACCTGTTAAACAAATCTTTGTCAAATTTTTCTTATTCATACTCTACCTTCTATTCGTATTAATTATAAATCAAATAAACAATGATGTCAATACTCATTCTTTTCCTATCTTGGCATATTTGCAATATTTAATATTTTATCTTGAAGTGGGAACATTACCATTTCATCTTCTTTTTGCATATGGTCATAACCCAAAACATGCAAAAAACCATGCAATGCCAAAAAGCAAAGTTCTCTTTCCAAACTATGGCCATATTCTTTTGCTTGTTCTATTGCCCTTGATTTGCAAATAACAATATCTCCAAGTTCAGTTTGAATATTCTCATCGTGCATTAAATCGCTTTTTAGTTCTTCATTTTCAAGCAAAGGGAAACTCAAAACATCGGTAACCCTGTCAACATTTCTGTGTTCTTTGTTAAGTTCTCTTATTGTGTTTCTTCCAACTATGGTAACATCAATAACAACATTACTTTTATTATGAGTTTCTTTTAATGCTATTTCATAAATTTCCGTTATTTTTTGTTTTAAATTTTTATCTCCAAAGTTATTAAAATTTACTATCATACGTACCTTCTAACAAATTTTTTTATTCAAAGTTAGTGTATATGAAATTGTGTAAGTATCATCAATTTTATATATCGAATAACTTTCATTTTTAATTATGTCATAATTTGTTAAATTTAGCAATGCAATTTGCTTACATTGTTCAATAAAAGTTTGCTTATTCTGCTCAAAATTTATATTTTCTTCAATTACTGTTGTTTCGTAATATATTGTTTCTTTTCTTTTTATTGGAAGCAAAACATTTGAAACATATACTTCTTTTTCTTCTTTTTCATACGACTTAAAAATTACATCATCATATTTTTTAAAAAGTTGCAGACCAAAAACAGAGAGTTCGTAATTAGTTTGTACATTACCTGTTCTTTGAACTTTTATTTGCTTTTCTTTTACATTTAAACGAGATGTTACATAAACATCACAAACAATGTCAGCAAGTGGTTCAACACTTATCCTTTCATTTGACATATTTGTTATGTATGGTTCGACTAAAATATCTCCTACTTTTATTATGTCGCCAACTTTAACTTTTAGCGTGCCTTGAATTAGTTTTACACTTGTAATTTGTCCATCATAGACAGACACAATGGGATCAAAATTCCCAATATTGATTACTTCATTATTTGTTAATTCTTCTTTTACATTAACAATAAGTGCATTACCACGAATAATAACACTTGCATAACTTATGTGATTTATGTTTTCAATTTTATTTTGTAATTGTTTTGTATCTATATCTTTTTTGGGTTTCCACTTGTAAATTTCATTATTTTCAAGCACTTCAAAAATTTCTTTTGTTGTTAAATTATAGTTACCAATAACCAAAATATCAGTTATAAAAAAAGTTGATATTCCCCATAAAATTAAAGATAAAAATATACCAATAATTATTCCAATACTAAAAATGTTTTTTATATGAAATAAAAAACCAAAATAATTCTTTTTATATATTTTTTGATTTAATTTTTTTAATATTTTTTCAATGTTTTTTTTATCTTTATTTTTACAATAAAAAATAACTTTTCCTTCATTTTTTGAAAAGTCAAATATTTCATATTTTTGAATTATTAAATTTATACATTTTTCACTATTAAGTGAAGATATTTCAAACTTATAATTTTTCATACACCACTCTCAATTTGCTTTATTTCTCCACTAATTACAAGTGTTGTATCTGTTATTCTTTTTATTATAAGGTTTTGTCCAAAAACGGAAATAACGCCTTTTCTTACTCTAAAAGTTATGCAATCGGTTAATATTTTTATTATTCCTTTTTGGCCTTCAACATATATTAATTTATTTGAAATATTAACCAAATTAAATTGATTTAATTCTCCAATATTCAAGTTGTAATCCAATGCTAATTCATTAAAAAAATTAAACACGCTGTACCCCTTATTATAATACTATGCGTGTTTAATTATTTATATGTTATTTTTTATCTTCATCAGTCTTTTTGCTAAGCACATTATCAATGAGTAATGTTTTTAGTTCTGGAGATAAATCTCTAATCTCTTGTCCTATTGACTTATTTTCACTAATGTTAAATAAATCATAATCATCTTCACCAATATCAAAATCATTAGCTGACTGATTTACATTTGAAGTATCTTCATTATCGAACCCAGCATTTTCATCATACTCGCCCAAATCTTCAACTTCAACAGGTGCAACATCTGTAGACTTTACTGTTCCAGATTTTCTTCCACCTTTAACAAGTCTTCCTTGTCTTGTTTTGTCTTCACCTTCTCCAGTTTCTTTTGCCTTTATTTCAGCTTTTTCTTTTGCAATTTCTTCTTTTAGTGTTGTGTAAGCAACTTCCGAAGATTCTTGACCTTTTTTTGTATGCAAATTATCTTTTTTTACTTTTTCTTCTTCAGGTTTATATTCGTTATAACTAAAATTTGGATTGCTTGGAGTTTGCTCTTTTTGTTTAGGTTTTTCTTCTTTTATCTTTGGAGCTTTTGGTTTTCTTTTGAAAAGTGCTTTTACTTTGTCAGGATTAAGCGCATAGATGAAGAATAGAAAAACAACTAATATTATTACTATTAAAATCCACCACACGCTATTTTACTCCTTTTTAAAATTTTGGTTTTTTGTTTGAATTATTTGAATCATTTCCTGCTATTGCATTACGCATTGCAGTGTCAGATGTTAAGTTTTGAATTTTATAGTAATCCATAACACCTAACTTACCATTTTTGATTGCTTCCGCCATTGCTTTTGGAACTTCGGCTTCAGCAGCAAGAACCATTGCTTTCATTTCTTGAGTCTTTGCTCTCATTTCTTGTTCATGAGCAGCAGCCATTGCTCTTCTTTCTGATGCTTCAGCTTCTGCAATAACTTTCTTCGCTTCTGCAGAGTCTTTCAAAAGGTCTGCACCAATATTTTTACCAACATCAATGTCAGCAATATCTATTGACAAAATTTCATATGCTGTACCTGTGTCAAGTCCTTTATCAAGAACTGTTTGAGAAATTCTGTCAGGGTTTTCAAGCACTTCTTGGTGAGTTTCTGCAGAACCAACTGTTGTAACAATACCTTCACCAACACGGGCAAGAACTGTATCTTCTCCAGCACCACCGACCAAACGAGCGATGTTTGCTTTTACTGTGATACGAACTTTAACACTAAGTTCAATACCATCTTTTGCAACAGCACTAATCCAATCTGTTTCAATAACCTTTGGTGTAACGCTTTGTCTTACAGCCAAGTTTACATCACGACCAGCAAGGTCGATAGCTTTTGCAAGGTCGATTGGCAAATCAATTTTTGCACTGTGTGCAGAAATCAATGCGTTAATAACTTTTTGAATATCTCCACCAGCAAGTTGGTGAGTTTCAAGTTCGCTTATATCAATTTTGATACCTGCTTTTTTTGCCATAATATAAGCATCAACAATAGGTCCAACTTTAATTCTACGCATTTTCATACCAATAAGTCTTGACATTGAAACATGTGCGCCAGAAACCAAAGCAACAAACCATGTTTTTGTTGGAACGATTGCAAATACGACTACAATCAAAACAAGTAACAAGCCAAGTGCAACATATAGTACAATTTGTGCCCATAGTTCCATAAGTAATAAGTTTATCATAATTTTCTCCTTTAATAAGTTAATTTGCTAATATAGACAACATTATCTTCAACATCAACAATTTTAACAACTTCACCTTTTGAAATAAGTCCACCTTTTGATGAAACTTCAATAATTTCATCATCTAATCTAATTTTTCCAAGTGGTCTACATTCTGTTAGTGTTATTGCTTCTTTTCCAATGTATGCTTTTAATTTATCTTGGTCTTTTTGTCCATAGTCTTTTGGAATTGCAGTGTCATTTTCAACTATTGGTGTTTTTCCCAAAAGTCCAAACCTTGCAGAACGCACAAATAGTAAAAATATAAGCAAAACAACTAAAACAATTATTACAATCAAAATTAATATTTGGAGTGGATGTTCAATTCCATTACACAAAAATGCGTGAACAAGAACTGCACCAACTTCACAAAGTATACCACTTATTCCAAAAAATCCAAATCCTGGAATAACTGCTTCCACAATGCAAAGTATGATACCAAGCACCATAAGTGTGATTGTAAGCCAAGCAAATTCGCTAACAAATATTTCAACAAAATCATTCCATGTTGACAACAATAATCCGGTCATATTCTTCTCCTTTACTATGATTATAGCATACATTTATTTTGTATGCAATACACAATTAAATAAAAAGTTTAACTTTTTAAACAAGTTCGACATTCAAACTGCGTTTGTAAAAAAACAAATACTGCTGTGCATAACCTGATAATTCGCCAAAATATTTTACCAAATCTTCTGACATATTTTTTTGAGATTTTTTGATTTTAAAAATGTCAAAATATACTTTTTCTATCCATGTATCAACTGGAAAAGAATCACATCTATGGTATCCAAAAAGCAAAATGCAATCTGCGACTTTTGGTCCAACCCCACAAAGTGATAGCAACCATTTTTTTAAAGCACCTGTTTCCATTTTTTCTGTTTCGTTTAGGTTTATATTCTTTATCTCATTGATTAGTTTTACAAGATACCATGCTCTATATCCACAACCAAACGCTTTAAATTGTTCAAGAGTGATTTTTCCTAACTCACTCATTGTTGGAAATGAATAATATGAACCATTGTTAGTCCCACATTCCCTAATTTTTGCCATAGTCTTTTTTATTCTTTCTATATTATTATTTGAAGAAATTACAAAACCAATAATCACTTCCAATAAATCTTGTTTTAATATTCTTATTCCATAGCCAAACTTTACAGCATTTTTCATATACTCATTTTTGGCAAGTTCATTTTTAATTTTTGTATAATCAGTTTTTAAATCAAAAAAATTTACAAAATAATCTGGAGCATTTGTTTCAATTATATACCTTTTGTCTTTTAAATATATATGTGCCATTTTGTCTTTTGAATAAACAAAATAGTCATCTGCATCTATTTTTTTATATGTAAAAATTTGCCCACATTCAAGTATATGTTCAATGTTAAAATCATTTGTATTATTAATAATAATTTTATCTTCTTGTACTTCGTAATCCATACAAAAATTATAACAAAAAAAAGAGTTATAATCAAGTTTTACACATCATTATAACTCTATTTTATCTATTTATCTTCTATAACTTCAACACCTGGGAGTTCTTCTCCTGCAATAAGTTTTAAACTTGCTCCACCACCTGTTGAAATATGATATATCTTTTTTGTTAGGTTTAATCTGTTAAGTGCTGAAATGCTATCACCACCACCAACAATAGTTTTACCTTTATTTTTTGCAACTTGTTTTGCAATCTTTTTTGTTCCATTCATAAAGTTTGAAAATTCAAAAACTCCCATTGGTCCATTCCAAATTATTGTTTTTGCTGACTTTATTACATTTGCATATTCTTTTATTGTCTTTTTACCAATATCAAGTCCCATAAGACCATTTGGAATTTCTTTTGTTTTAACTGTTACAGGAGTTGCTGTTGGACTAAAAATTGTTGCACAAATATGGTCAACAGGAAGCATAATCTCAACATTATTTTCTTCTGCTTCTTTTAATATTGATTTTGCATCTTCAAGACAATTTTCTTCATAAAGTGATGTGCCAATATTCACACCTTTTGCTTTTAAAAATGTGTATGCCATTCCCCCACCAATAAGGACTTTATCGCATTTTTCGATTAAGCTATGAACAACACCCAATTTATCACTTACCTTTGCACCACCAAGTATTGCAATAAAAGGACGACTTGGATTTTCAAGAGCACCTGAAATTGTGTTTATTTCTTTACCCATTAAAAATCCAACAGCATTTGGCAATAATTTTGCAAGTCCAAATGTTGACGCATGTTTTCTGTGTGCACAACCAAAGGCATCATCAACATAAATATCTGCAAGTCTTGATAATTTGTTGGCAAATATTGGAGAATTTTCTTCTTCTTCCTTAAAAAATCTTATATTTTCTAAAACAAGAACTTCACCAAAGTTCATATTATTAATCATTGCTTCTACTTTTTCGCCAACAACATCAGGTGAAAAATGAATTTTACAGTGCAAACATTTTATAAGATATTTTGCAACATAAATCATACTAAGTTTTGGGACAACTTCACCCTTTGG
>CAMEUD010000050.1 GCA_945937975.1 uncultured Clostridia bacterium | reverse complement strand
GTGAGCCACCACTTCAAACCCTTTATTTATAAGGTATTCAGGCACTTTTGCCTGAATTTTTTTATTCCCTTAAAAAACACCGTTTTTTGCAAAAAACTGTGTCAAAAACTGTGTCAAAAACTGTGTCAAATTTTTAAGGGTTTATTATGTAATAATAATTGCCATAAAGTGCAAGGATTTTTAATCTACATAAAAAAGTTTGACTTTACCTGTAAGATTTAGTACCCTAATTTTAGGAGAAAAATTATGTTAGGACCAGAGCCATATTTTTTAAAAAATCCAGAATGGTATTACCACGATGATGAAATAAATAGATACTTTTTGACTGACAAAGCACCAAAAGAAGCAGTTGAAAGTTATAACGAGTTTTACGATGCCCTTGCTTCTTCAAATTTAAGTTTCTATGCAATGGCAATGCACGATGCTGAAATCATATTGAGAGAAAGATTAAAAAAACAAGGTAAGTCTCAAGAAGAAATAGAAACCTTAGTTAAAAAGTGGCGAGAAAATTAAACCTACACAATTAAAAATTAATTAAAAAATGGCAGTCAAAACTGTCATTTTTTTGTAAAAAACTGTGTCAAATTTTTGAATATCTATAAGAGTGGCAAAGCAATACATATAAAAATAGCAAGAGTTTTTATCTTGCTATTTTTAATTATTTATAAAATTTACTATTACTTTGTTATTGTTTTTCTCTATTGTATTATGTCCTATATTTTCATAAACAGAAATATTTGAGTTAACAAAATTTATTATTCCACTATCTTGAATTGCATCTGTACCATATGCCAAATAATAATATTTTTCTTCCAAAACTCGTTTTGTATTAAATATAAAGTTTTTAAAAGTCAATGTATGATTGTTAAAATAAATATTAGTACCATTAAACATCATAAAATTACGAGATATTTCTTCTGTTTCAATCTTATCACCCAATATCTCTATATTATTTGAAATATTGAGATTATAAAATTCATAAACAACATTAATTGAATTTGTTGTAATTATGTTATTTATTGATTGTTTTAAGCATCTATAAACACACTCTGAAATAGAGTTAAATTGTATGGTATTTGCATTAAATAATGCCAAAGAGTCGAACAAACGATATACTTTTTCACCTTTCAAAACATTATTTGAAAATTCCAATTCATCGCCAGTTTCTGCAATGGTATTTAACACCGATGAGTTAATCATTTCAACATTATTTGACTTAAATAAAATATTAAATCCTTCATCAGCATTTGAATTATGACAAATTATCTTATAAAGTCTATTAGTATAACTTGCATCAATTTTAATATTATTGTTTTGGAATTTTACTGTATCAGCCTTTCCATAAAGTAAAAAATAATTGGCAGAATACATTTGAATTTCATTATCAATAAATGATATATCTTTGACAGGAGATTTTTGATAACCTACGGTTATACCAACAACTCTTGGAGTTTTGGTATTTTCTAAATTTTGTTCTCCACCAATAATTGTATTGTTTTTGAAAACAACATTTTCTATATAACCACTACCATCATCGCTATACCCCAAGCTTGTATCAGAACCACTAAAAATTGCAATAACTTCATCTCTGCAATTTGAATAGAGATAGTTATTTTCAAACAGTGCATTGTAACACCTTTTTTGATAAATATCTCTTACACCAATTCCACCACCAGCAACTGTTGATGAATGATTTTCTAACTTACAATTTTTTACAACAACATTGTTCCAACCAGTAAATAAATCTATTATTCCAGAAGAACTATAAATATGTGCTTCTTTCGATAAATAAAAAGAGCAGTTATTCATAATAAGTCTATCAACATCTCTTGCCGATAATAAACCTAGTATTGGGTCATCAAGTTTTTTGTTTGTTATAACATCAAGAGATATGCCATTGATTTTGATATTGCTAATATTATTGTATACATTAAACAAACAACCATTATTCCAACCTGTTGGAGCATAGGTATCATCAGCGAAAAGTTTAACATCTTTTGCAAAATAATTTTTATTTGAAACATTAATATCAAAGTTATTAGTGATTTTGTATGTTCCCTGTGTTAAAAATATTGAATTATATTTTAAATCACTTGTAAATTTATTAACATAAGTGTCTATATTTTCATCAGCTCTATATCCCATTTGGTAAATATTGATAATAAAATCAAAAGTTACAAATTTGAGAGAAAAAGTCTTTAGTTCATTTGAAAAATATATTTCATCTTTGTTTTCAACATATTCATCAACAACATAGCAAGAATTTCCGTTATCAAACGGAGAATAAAACCCTTTTGTAAAAATTACAGAATTTAATGAATTACCAGCATTAAGTGCTTCTTCAAGATTATCATAAATTACTATATCTTGGTTTGACACACTTAATTTATTATCTTTGTATGTATATTTTTTATCTTTATACAATACCAAATATTCATTATTTTGAGTGTTATAGATTAAAGCTTTTTTTAAAAAAGATTGAAAAATATTTGTAAAAGTTGAATTATCTAATTCTTTTTCTTCTATGTAACTTTTTGTTTGCTCAATAGCATTTTCAACTTCATTTTGTATATTGTGTGGAATTATTATTCCAAAAACACAATGTAAAATTATACACAAAGCTACTGCAAAAATTGATAATACAACTAGTATTATTTGTTTTTTATTATATTTTTTCATTTGCTACCATTCTTTTAAAAACAATAATTTCTTACAATGGCAAATGCAAGATAACTAAGATACATCACAAGAAGAATCACACCTTCCCATCTTTCGATTTTGCTTTTTGTGTAACACATAGATAAAAATATTGCAGTAAATACAAAAAGAATAAGAGTATCTGTTAAAATAACTGTTGAAATTGGAATATTACCAATAAGTCCTACACCACCCAATATCAAAACAATATTTGCAATGTTTGAGCCTATTACATTTCCAAGAGCAAGACCTGTATCACCCTTTTTGGCAGCAATAACAGATGTTGCAAGTTCTGGTAAACTTGTACCCATTGCAACAATAGTAAGTCCAACAAGTGCTTCACTCATACCTGCCTTTATTGCCAAGAATTGAGCAGTTGAAGAAACACATTCTCCACCAAACACAACTGCACCAAGTCCACCAATAAGGTAAACCATAATTTGCCAAACTTTTAGTTCTTTTTCTTCTTTTGGTTTTTCAGTTTCTAATTTTTGTTCGACATTTGATGTTTCTTTATAGTCAATGCTTTGATTGTTTCTTTTTGCAAAAATAACTTGCATAACTGTGTAAAATATAAATAAACAGAAAAGCACAATACATTCGCTTCTTGATAAAATATTTTCATTTGCGCCATTTAATATTGTATCTGCCGAAAATAATAGAAAAAGTCCAGCAACCACAAGCATAAATGGTAAGTCAAATTTTTTGCTTGATTTTTCAATTTGATTGGGCTTGTAAACTGCAACAATACCCAAAATCAAAAGTATATTCATAAGATTTGAACCAACAACATTACCAGCCGACAAATCCATATTCCCTTTTATTGCGCTTGCCAAACTTACTGCAAGTTCAGGCAAACTTGTACCTATTGCAACGATTGTAAGTCCAATTATTATTGATGGAACTTTTAGTTTTTTTGCAACTGCACTTGCTCCCGAAACAAAAAAGTCTGCCCCATATATTAAAAGCACCATTCCAATAATTAAAAATAAAATATTTAAAAATATATCCATTTATTTCTCCTATTCTGTTACCAAATTTGTATTTTTTATATAATGATTTTCACTATAACCAGTAACACTGTTTTCTTTGTAATAAAATTTTTGTTCCTGTTCATCTTGTGGGCATACAAAAACTTGTCTTGTTTTTGTTGAAGTTTGTTCGGCATTTATTATGTTATTGTTAAAATTGATTACAAAATTATTCATATAACTATCATTTAACATTATAATGCAACTGCTTTCATCATCATTTTCCAAATATTTATATTGAATATTATTGTTTTTGCAAGTAATGTCATTTTTAAGTGAAATACCATACCACCTAAACATTGAACCTATCTTTTTATAAAGTTCCACAGTGTTGTTTATAAAATAACAGGTTGCATTATACACCAAAAACTCACATTCTTCAAATAGTTTTACATGATTATCTTGCACATCATCGCACCCAATAAAGCAATTTGTCAATTTTGTATTTGATATGATAGTGTTATTTTTTACATTCTTTATTCTGCTAAAAATTGAGATTTGATGTGAATTTCCTTGCAAGTTTGTGTTGAGTTTTATTTTATTGTTTTCGATTGTTTCAATTTTTGTTATTTCATTATCACCATAATACTCTGACTCAAACATTCTAAAATTACCACTTGTTTTTGAACTGATTGTGCTGTTTATTTTATTATTTTTTATTACTAAATTTGTTGCATTTGTTGACCAAATAAGTCCACCTGTTGAGCACATATCAATTTCGTTGTTTTCAAATGTAATATTTTTGGCAACTTTGCTTGACTTACTTCCAAAAGTAAAATTCATAACACTTGAACTAAGTCCACTATCTTCAACATTAAATTTGTTATTTTTTATTAAAACATTTTCAATGCTTCCCATAAAAACGGCAATAGTTTCATCGTGAGCAATTTTGTGGAATTTTGAGTTAAAAACTTTTATATCTTGACTTCCAAGTCCATATAAATCTCTTATCCAAAGTGAACCACCAGCTTCACTATCGGACAAATTTTCCAAACTACATTCATTTATTATCACATTTTTCCAATGTGAATAACAGTCAACATTGGTATATTCACAAGCAACATTTTCACTGTTAAATCTTGCTTTATTTTCGGTTATTATAAAATTATCATTAAAGAACTCAACAAAACTACTTGTATGAATATTGATTTGAGTTTTTATTCCATTCATAACTTTATCAAAAGAATATTTTATTGTTAGGTTATTTATCAAAATATTTGTAGAACCATATATATTAAAGAAAAACTCTCTGTAAGTTTCATCGTTAAAACTATTTCTCACATCAATGCAAGCGTTGTTACCTAAAAAGGTTATGTTATTTTTATTTGACACAAAAATAGGACTATCACACAAATAAGTGCCTTTTGAAAAACTTATGGCTGTGATATTTTCTCCATCACATAATGATATTGCTTTTTCAATAATTTTTGCATTATCTTCTTTCCCTTTATTATCTGCTCCCAAAGTATCTATGCTAATGGTTTTGTTCTCTATTACTAACTTTGCATATAATCCATTCTTTAATTCTATATAATCGCTATCATTACCAAGATTTTCAACAATTACATATTTTGCACCACCCAAGTTTTTGGCATTGTGGTAGCTTTGAGTTTTTGCAAATTCATTAACTTTTAAATCAGCGTTTTGCATAGTTTGAACACTATCAAAAATTTGGTCAAATTTTTCATCTGCAATTTTTTCAAACTTGGTAATTTTATTATCAACTATTTCAACATTATACCCTTTATATTGCATCATATATATGTTGTCATTTTTTACAACATTTTGATAAGTTGTATTTTTTAGATGATTTTCAAAAGATAAAGTTTCTTCACTGTTATATAAATCTATTAATATTTGTAATTGATTTTCAATTATTCTTCCATTAAAATCATTTGTTTTTAAAGTATAAAAAATTCCAACAAAAATTGCCAGAATTACACAACAATATCCAATTATTTTTATTATTTTATTTTTCATATTTAATTCGTTAATATATTACATAAAAAAATAAAAAATCTCAATATATTTTTGAGACTTTTTTAATATTTTTTTGTATTATTAATAATTCGTTTTATTTTTCCAAATTATTATTTTTTTCATTTATTTTTTCTTTATCAACAACTCCCATAATAAGTCTTGATTCAAGGTCAATATTACCAAAATAAAAATCAATTTTATCGCCAATGGAATATTTTGTTTCTCCATTAAAAACAGACATTTTATCTTTACTTTCCTTGTAAGGTTTATTTTGAGCATTAGGTAACTCGGATAACAACATCAACACTTTTACAGTTCCATTCTTATGCAAAATTGTTACACAACCATTTTTTATGCTAAATATGTAACCAGATTGTTTTTCACAAATATGTTTTTTTGCCCAAAGGCAAGCAAGATATTTATCGCTTTCACTTTCTGCCATATCTGACTTTTTCTCTTGGTCATTCAAATGTTCACAAATACTTGCAAGTTGTTGTTTATTCTCTTGCAAAACATTTCCATATTCTAATATTTGTTTTATTAACTGATGAGTTTTAAAATCTGCATATCTTCTTATTGGAGAAGTAAAATGTATGTACCCACCACTATTATTTATTGAAAGTCCAAAGTGTGCTGTTTCATTATTTGTTGCCATATATTTTGCTTTTGAAAGCGACTTTGCAATTTCAACCATTAACAAATCTCTTGAAGGATCTAATTTTACAAGTTCAAGCAAATTATAAAAACTCTCTGGTGTGTTTTCAAGATTATATTCAATTCCATAATTATGCAAACTATTTTTTAATGTTTCAAATTTTTCATCTTCACTTTTTTTGTGAGTTCTAAAAACACCAACAATTCCCCTATCTTTAAAGAATTTTGCAACAATTTCGTTTGCAAGTATCATTCTTGTTTCAACAACCAAATGTGAATATTCTTCATTTGATAACTTTATATCTTCAACACTTGTTCTATCTTCACTAAATCTATATTCAGGTTCATGACTGTCAATCTTTAATATATTTTTATATCTTTTTTGAAGTATTTGTGTATTTTTATATAATAAGTCAAGTTGTTGTTTTGTTGTTGCATTTTTAACATCTTCACCATCTTGACACAAATGTGTTTTTTCTGCTTCGGCATATGAATATGATTTTTTGACATTGATAACAGCAAGTTCAATTTTTTCATCAAAGAATGAGCCATCACTGTTCACTATTGCACTTGCAACAACTGCAAGTCTTGGGTTATTTTCATCAAGCGAACAAATACCATTTGAAAGGACAGGTGGAAACATTGGATAAACTCCACCACCAAGATATGCACTATTCCCACGCCTAAATGCTTCTTTATCCAAATTTGAACCGATGTCTACAACAGCACTAACATCAGCAATCGCAACATAGCATCTAAGTCCTTTGTCCGTCATTACATCAAAAATAGCATCATCTTTATCTTTGCAACCAACGGGGTCGATAGTTACAAAATCTAAATTTTGATAGTCAACTCTGCCTTGTTTTTGTTCTTCTGTTACAACTTGAGATACTCTGTTTGCTTCATCTATAACTTCTTTTGGAAACTCTGTGCTAAATCCATATTTTGAAGCAATAGCAATATTTTCAGAAATTGGGTCATTTGAAAATCCAAAAACATTTACAACTGACACTATTTGCTTTTTGATATCATCAATACGAATTAAACAAGTTTTGTTAATGCTATCTTCTACATTAGTTTGGGCAATTATAAATTTGTTTATTTTGTCTTTATATGGTTCAACAACATAAAAACCTTGTTTGTCTTTTACTATTTTTCCAAGAACCAAATCTCCATCTTTATATGCTGTTTTTGGAGTTAGTGCTATATTATTAACTTTGTTTACCTTTGTGGCAAGTAAATTCAATTTCTTTAATTTTTCTGTAACTGCTTTATTTTCAGAAACAATATTGTTACTTATATAAATACCCTTTTTTGATTTTAAAGTAAAAATTGCACTTCTTGCTTTTTCAAAAGATATATCAAGAGTGTTTGCAACAATATCTGCAACGTCATCAACATTCTTGCCAAACCCACCATTTTTATAAATCGCTAGTAAGACTTCTTGACCAAACTTTTGTTTATTCATAAATTCCCCTTTTGTTTTCACTAAAATAATAACACAATTTGGGTATGTTTGCAATATGAAAAAAAAGAAAACACAAATGTGTTTTCTTTTTATGTTTGTTTAATCTATACTCCGGTTTCAATATATTCATCAAATGAAGGAAAATCAATTGTCCCATCATATGATATCATATCAATTGTTGCATCTATAGAAACTCCTCTTGCACTTGAAGAAAGAATAATCTTCAATCCATCAAATTTACCATTTTTAAAAACATAATATATGTCCCCCGAAACGCTATAACCTTCTTCTTTGTCATCAATTGAAACTGTTAAATGGTATTTTGCTGTATCACCACTTTGTGCAACTTTTACATCAAGTGTTCCACCTTCTGCATATTGCTTTAACATTGAATTGATTTCCTCTTTTGAAGGAATTACTGACAATACTTGGAAGATTGAATCTTCACCTTCAAGAGCATTCAAATTTTCCTTTACTTTTATTCCTCCCATTTCGGTATAAAAATATCCATCTTTTATGTAACTATTCATTTTGACTTCTTGTGTTGATTTGTCTGTTATTAATCTTGTTT
>CAMEUD010000049.1 GCA_945937975.1 uncultured Clostridia bacterium | reverse complement strand
AAGATTTTACTGGAATGATAGTTGATAAAGTAAATATTCATGTAGTCGGTGTAAGAGTTTAGGAGAATATATGCAAAAGGCAATAAATGGGGCAACCTTTAGAAAAATGATTATCGGGGGCGTTTCGCTTCTCGACCAAAATAAACAATATGTGGATTCACTCAATGTGTTTCCAGTTCCAGATGGGGACACTGGTACAAATATGTTCCTTACAATGAAGTCTGCAGGGAATGAAGTTAATAACTGTCCAGATAACACTATGTCAAATCTTTGTCAAGCATTTGCAAAAGGTGCACTTCGTGGAGCAAGAGGAAACTCTGGCGTTATAACTTCACAAATTATAAAAGGTATGACTTCTGTTCTTGGTGGAGTTGAAACTGTAACAACAAAAAACTTTGCAAAAGCAATGGTTGAAGGTAGTAAGATAGCTTACAAAGCAGTTACAAAACCAAAGGAAGGAACAATACTTACTGTAATAAGAGTAATGAGTGAACAAGCAACTGAAATTTCAAAAAAGGTTTCTGCCCTTGAGGAATCTTTGTGTTTAGTTTTGGAAAAAGGTGAAGATGTACTTCAACAAACTCCAGAAATGTTGCCAGTACTTAAAAAAGCAGGTGTTGTTGATAGTGGTGGTAGAGGACTTATTGTTATCTTTACTGGTTTCTATAAAGCACTTATTGGCGAAGAAAACTTTACAACAGTTTTTGATGATGGACAACCTATTCAAACAGCTGATGATGTAATCGCTGATATAAATAATTTGGCAGATATTGAATTTGGTTATTGTACTGAATATATGATAATCAATATGAATAAAAAGACAACAGAAGCCGATATTGACAAGCTAAGAGAAAAACTTATGTCTATTGGTGATAGTGTACTTTGTATTGGAGATTTACTATTGGTAAAGGTACATGTTCACACAAATCAACCAAACTTAGCTCTTGGTTATGCTTTGGAACTCGGTGAACTTTATAATCTTAAAATTGAAAATATGCGTGAGCAAAACAGGGAATTAAAGAAAAAAGCAAATCGTAAGAATGTTGAGCTAAAAGAACTTGGAATGGTTAGTGTTGCACCAGGAAAGGGAATTGCTGACCTTATGAAAGACCTTATGATTGATGAAATAATTCAAGGTGGTCAAACAATGAACCCAAGTGCTGCAGATATTGCTAACGCAGTTGATAAAGTTCCTGCAAAAACAGTGTTTGTATTCCCAAATAATAAAAATATTATTCTTTCAGCAGAACAAGCAAAAGGACTTACAACAAAGAATCTTGTTGTTATTCCAACAAGAAGTATTCCAGAAGGAATAAATGCTTCTTTGGCATTTAATCCAGATGCATCTGTTGAAGAAAATACAGAAAATCTTACAAATGCATTTACAAATGTAAAGAGTGCATCAGTAACTTATGCTGTAAGGTCTACTCATGTTGATGGTTTTGATTTGTCAGTTGGTGAAATTATTGGACTTGATGATAAAACAATTTTAGCAAAGGGAAATTTGGTAAATCCAACAACAGAAGATTTAATTGCAAAAATGATTGATGATAGTGTTATTAATTTAACATTATTCTATGGTGAAGATGTAAAACAAGAAGATGCTGAAGCACTTCGTGATACACTTTCTCAAAAGTATCCAAATTGTGAAGTTACAATAATTGATGGTGGGCAACCTGTTTACTATTACATTATATCAATGGAATAATTTTTAATAAATTTAAAACTTCAAAGACATTCTTTGGAGTTTTTTTATAATAAACACTTGATTTATCGTTATATCTTATGGTATAGTATTATGTCAATTCATTGGCAAATTAACACTCAGTTGAAAATTTATGTTGCCGTTGCCTTAAAATTTAACGAAAATAAGGTTGCACATAGAGTTTTAAAACGCTGGGGAAGACTAAAAACAAGGAGGATAAAAATTTATGTCAGTTATTTCAATGAAACAACTTCTAGAAGCAGGCGTACATTTTGGTCACCAAACAAGGAAATGGAATCCAAAAATGTCAAAATACATTTTTACTGCAAGAAATGATATTCATATCATTAACTTAGAGGAAACATCTGCACTCATCGACAAAGCTTACGCTTTCGTAAGAGATGTTGTTGCGTCAGGAAAATCAGTATTGTTCGTAGGAACAAAAAAACAAGCTCAAGAAGCAGTTAAGGAAGAAGCAGAAAGATGTGGTATGTACTATGTCAACAATCGTTGGCTTGGTGGTTGCCTTACAAACTTCAAAACAATTAGAAACAGAATTGAAAGATTAAACAAACTTAATCAAATGGAAAAAGTTGGAGAATTTAATCTTTTACCAAAGAAAGAAGTTGCAATCTTAAAGCATGAAAGAGAAAAACTTGAAGCTAACCTTGGTGGAATCAAAGATATGAGAGAAATGCCAGGAGTTATCTTTGTTGTTGATTCAAGCAAAGAACACATTTGCGTTAAAGAAGCAAAAGCACTTGGTATTCCAGTTGTTGGTCTTATTGATACAAACTGTGATCCATCTGATATTGACTATGTAATTCCAGGAAATGATGATGCTATAAGATCAGTAAAACTTATTGCTGGAGCAATCGCAGATG
The DNA here is from genome assembly GCA_945937975.1 of uncultured Clostridia bacterium. GTDB lineage: Bacteria > Bacillota > Clostridia > Christensenellales > UBA1242 > UBA5893. Next base: position 6,091 of record CAMEUD010000049.1, on the reverse strand, counting down.
CAGTTATAGAAGCAAGAGAAGGTGTTTCACTTAATAAAAATGAAAATGCTGATGATGAAGAAGCATTTGATATGAATGCAGTTTTAGCAGATGTTAAAGAACCAGAAGTTAAAGAAGAAGATGAAGTTAAACCTGCAAAAAAGCCAAGAGCAAAAAAAGCTAAAACTACTGAAGCTAAAGTTGAAAAGAACGAAGAAGCAAAAGTAGAAGAAAAAACTGAAAAAGAAGGAGAATAATTAAATGTTTACTGCACAAGATGTTGTTAAACTTCGTACAAGCACAGGTGCTGGTATGATGGATTGTAAAAGAGCTCTTGAAGCAAGTGATGGTGATTTTGATAAAGCTGTTATTTGGTTAAGAGAAAAGGGAATCGCAGCTGCTGCAAAAAAAGCAGATAGAATCGCTGGAGAAGGTGCTGTTGGTTCATACATCCATATGGGTGGAAAGATTGGTGTTTTGGTTGAAATCAACTGTGAAACAGATTTCGTTGCAAGAAGTGAACAATTCCAAACATTATTAAAAGATATTGCTATGCAAATTGCTGCGGCAAATCCAAAATATGTAACAATTGAAGAAGTTCCTGCAGAGGAAGTTGAAAAAGAAAAGGAAGTTTTAACTGCTCAATCTTTAAACGAAGGAAAACCTGCAAATGTTGTAGAAAAAATGGTTGAAGGAAGAATTCACAAATTCTACAAAGAAATTTGCTTGCTTGAACAAGATTTTGTTAAAGATCCTTCAAAATCAGTTAAAGAAGTTGTTAATGAAGCAATCTTAGCTATGGGAGAAAAAATTAGCATAAGAAGATTTACTCGTTATGAAATGGGTGAAGGTCTTGAAAAAAGAGATTGGACAAAATAATTAATAATTTTGACCGTAGTTTTATTTAACTACGGTTTTTTATTGTTTTTTGTTTGATTTCATAATAAATTTATAGTAATATATAAAATAGTATTAAAGGAGAATTTATGCAAGACATAGAAATGGTAAAAAGTGTTAAGGCTGATTATGAACAAGATTTAAAAAAGGCTATTGACCACTTAATATCTGAATATCAAGTTATAAGAGCAGGCAGAGCAAATCCACATATTTTGGATAAGGTAAGCGTAGAATATTATGGAGTTCCAACTCCATTAAACCAAATGGCAAATATATCTGTTCAAGAAGCAAGAGTACTTGCTATTAATGTTTGGGACCAATCTCAATTAAAAGCTGTAACAAAAGCATTGCAAGAAGCTGACCTTGGGGTAAATCCTAGCGATGATGCCAGAGTTATTAGACTTGTATTCCCAGCACTCACAGAAGAAAGAAGAAAAGAAATTGTAAAGCAAGTTAAAAAACTTTGTGAAGAAACAAAAGTTGTTTTAAGAAATGCTCGTAGAGATTGTTTAGATATGTTTAAACAAATGAAAAAAGACAACGAAATTAGTGAAGATGAATATGCAAATCTTGAGGAAGAAGTACAAAAAATTCAAGATAAGTATATTGCTATGTGCGATGAAGAAAGTGCAAACAAAGAAAAGGAAGTTATGGAAATCTAATGAAGGACTATATTGGGCAAAGGCTTGAAGATGTCGAAAAAGATTTAGATAACCAAAATATTTCTTATCAAATTGTTAATAATAACCATAATGTTGATGGTGATGTAACATTAGTTACAAATCAAAAAGTATTACAAGATAAAACAGTCCTTTTGACTGTAGGAAAATTCTTATTCAAGTTAAAGGATTGATTGCTATGCCAAAAAAAATAGACCCTAATAATATTCCAAAACATATTGCGATAATTATGGATGGCAATGGAAGGTGGGCAAAAAAAAGATTATTACCAAGACTTGCTGGTCATAAAGCAGGTGTTGACGCTCTTAAAAGAGTTACAAAAGCAGGAAAAGAACTTGGCATAAAGGTTATGTCTTTTTTTGCTTTTTCAACTGAAAATTGGCAAAGAGAAAAAGAAGAAGTTTATGGTATTTTTGATTTGATATTAAACCATCTAAAAGAAAATTACCAAAGATTTATTAATGACAATGTAAAAATTCAAACAATGGGAGATATAAAAAGACTTCCAAAAGAGTTATATGAATTACTTATTGATGTTACTGAAAAAACAAAACATAATACTGATTTTGTTGTTAATATTGGATTAAGTTATGGTGGTAGAGATGAAATTGCCTATGCATGTAATAATTTAATAAAAAAAGGCAAAACTTTTGTAACTGCTGATGATATTGCAAGTGAATTATATACAAAAGATTTACCATACCCAGATTTAATTATAAGAACGAGTGGGGAACAAAGATTAAGCAATTTTATGTTGTTTCAATCGGCTTATAGTGAACTATATTTTCCAAAAATTCATTGGCCTGATTTTGATAAAAAACAACTTGAAAAAGCAATAATTGAATATCAGTCTAGAGATAGACGATTTGGAAAGATAAAACAGGAGAAAAATAAATGAAACAAAGAGTGATAACAGGTGCTATGATTTTAGCTGTATTAGTGTTAGTTTTATTCGCAAGAAACATAACAACTTATATATTTGATGCATTTGTTATAATTTTAGCAACTATTGGTGCATATGAAATGACAAATATACTTGCAAGATCAAATATGTATAACAACAAGTATATTCCATTGTGTTATCCAATAATAACATATGCAATTTATATTTTGTGCGTAAGTTTGGAATTAAAATGGTATATGATTCTTTTAATAGAATTATCTGTTTTAATATTAATTGTTGGCTTACTTGCTTTATTTGGCATAACATTTGCTAAAAAAACTAACAATGAAATTAAGACAAGAAATCTTAAGATTAGGTCAGACACTTTTTCAATATTCAAGTCAATGCATACATTTTTTGCGTGCTTGTATCCAACTGCATTAATTTTTGGATTAATTTTAATTAATAACTTTGGAACAGCAAGTTATGTTTTTGTAAAGCCAAAAGAATATTTGACATTGTTTGCAACATTTGCACTTGTTGTAACATTTGTTATACCAATCTTTACAGATACATTTGCATATTTGACAGGCTCACTTATTAAAGGTAAAAAATTGTGTCCAAACATTAGTCCAAATAAAACAATATCAGGTGCTGTTGGCGGACTTCTATGGGGTGGAGCATCTGCAGTCGTAACATTTCTAATTTTTAATTCAATACCAAATTATGCTGAAATGTTCACTGAATTTGGTGTTAAATTTTGGCATTTAATAATAATCGGTTTAGTTGCATCGGTACTTTGTCAACTAGGTGATTTGTTTGAAAGTAAATTAAAACGAAACGCAAATGTTAAGGATAGTGGTAATATTTTACCAGGGCATGGTGGAATACTCGACAGAATAGACAGTCATTTATTTTGTGCACCATTTATCTTTTTTGCATTTTTGATTTTTATTGTATAAATTAAGGAGATTTTATGAATTTAATTCTCGCTTCTGGTATGGAAGTATTTACAACAATTTTGTATGTCATTTTGGCAATTATGGTATTGCTATTAATGGTATTAATTCATGAATTTGGGCATTATGTTGTTGGTAGGTTATTAAACTTTAAAATAACAGAATTTTCTATAGGATTTGGCAAAGCAATATTCCAAAGAAAGAATAAAAGGGGAGAGCTTATATCATTAAGAATTTTTCCTCTTGGTGGATATTGTGCATTTGCTGGTGAAAATGATGAAGATGATGAAAAGGATAAAGATAAATCATCTGCTGAAAATAATAAAATAGAAGATAGAAATGACCAAAAAATTGAAGAGAATAAAATTGAATCAATAAAAGAAGAAAAAACAAAAGATGAAAAAGAAAAAGTAATTGAATTAGATAAAAATAATGAACCTAAAAAAGGAACTGAACTTTTATTTAATGAACAAAAACCATGGAAAAGGCTTCTAGTATATGGAGCAGGGGTATTTTTTAACTTTTTGAGTGCAATTTTATTTTCATTTATACTGTTAGTATCATTCGGTTATGATATACCACAAGTAAAGGCTGTTGATAATACTAAAATTGAGTATGTTGGCAGTGAAGTTTTGCAAGAAGGCGATGTAATTTGGAAAGTAAATGGCGAAAAAATAAGTTTTGCATTTTCTGGAACAATTTCCCAATTAATTTCAAAACCTTTTAACCAAAATACAGAAATAACTGATAGTAATGTTGGTTTGTCTGTTAATCGTGATGGACAAATGATTGATGTTACAATTAAAGTAAAAAAAGTTACAGAAACTGTTGACAATAGTGAAGTTACAAAATTACAAACAGGTTTTGAAACAAAAGCATATGTACATTCATTTTGGGATGCACTTGGCAGATGTTTTGAACTTGCATTTGGATTTGGATGGGTTATATTAAAAGGTTTCTGGCAAATTATAACTGGTCAAGTTGGATTTAGTGAACTTGGTGGTCCAATATCTACAATTGGAATGATTACAACTATAACTCAAAGTGGTTGGGCTAATTTCTTTATTCTTCTTCCATTACTTGCAGCAAACTTGGCAATATTTAATTTTTTACCAATTCCTGCACTTGATGGTTGTCATGCATTATTTACTTTGCTTGAATGGATTTTTAGAAAACCAGTTGTAAGTAGGAAAGTTGAAGGATATATCCATTTCTATGGATTGCTTGCATTGCTACTTTTAGTTGTCATTGCAGATATTGTTCATATATCCATTGTCGGGTTCCCGAAACTTTAAGATAAATTATTATGGAATTTTTAGATGAATTAAATAAACAATTTAATAATAAGTATGATTTTTTAAGAGTGTTAAAAGTTGATTATAACACTCTTTTGTCATTTGTTGAGATAGACTTTTTATATCCTGAAAATGTTCCTGATTTAACTGATAATGATAAAAATAACATAATTAATTTTTTAACGGATTTATTACATTTAAGTGCTGAGTTAAAAATTAAATTTAAAAAAAGTTATTTAGATGATAATTTAATTAAAAAAGATTTGCAAAATTATCTAAAAATAGCATATTCATCAATGATGGTTTATTTTTCATCAGAAGATATGGCAATTACAAAAGAAAATGATAATATATTAATAAATATAAAATTGATTAAAAATATTTATGATTATTTTGTTTCGAATAATGTTAAAGATACAATTTTAACTCACTTAAATAATAATTTTATTGGAAATTTTAATATAAATTTTGAACAAAAAAAAGGTCAAGAAATTGATAGTAATGGACTTATAGAAAGAGAAGAAAAATTTATTGAAGAATTACCCAAACAAAAACCTATTGAAAGGTATGAAGTATTTGAACCAGAAGTCTTTATTGGACATGAAATTACACCTATGCCAGAGCGTATAAAAAATCAAAAAGATACTCGAGAATCTGTAATTTTGGCAGGGAAAATTTCAAATCTAGTAACAAAAACATATATTTCAAGAAGGGCAAAAGCTATTGGTTCAACTGAACCAAGTTATTATTTTTCTTTCACATTAACTGACCATACTGGTGAAATAAATATGGTGTATTTTTCAAATAAGACTACATATAAAAAGGCAGTTAATTTAAAAGACGGAGATAGTATTTTAATTATAGGGAATGTAAAGCACGAATATAATAAAACTTCAGTGGTTGTTAAAGATATTTCATTTTGTACAATTTATACACCAAAAGAAGAACCAAAAGAAGAAATAAAAAATGAACAACCAGTCGTTGAAGAAAAACAGGATTATATAAAAACTATTGAAAACTATAAATGTGTTTTTCCAACACCATATATTGCTGAAACTCAAGAAAATTTATTTGATGTTAAACCAACATATGAAGATGAGATATACAAACATGAATATGTTGTTTTTGACTGTGAAACTACTGGGCTTGATTGCAGAGCAAATGAAATAATTGAAATAGGTGCTGTTAAGATTAGAGATGGACTTATAAAAGACCAATTTCAAACATTTATACATCCAAGCGAAAGTATTCCTAGTGAAATTACTAGATTAACATCAATCACTAATGAAATGGTAGAAAATGCTCCATGTTCAAATGATGCAATAACTGACTTTTATAAGTTAGGCGAAAATAGTATTTTGGTTGGATATAATGTAACATTTGATATTGGATTTGTAA
>CAMEUD010000048.1 GCA_945937975.1 uncultured Clostridia bacterium | reverse complement strand
TATTCCCTTCCTCGTCTTTCTTTTGAATAAGAGATGTGGTGTCATCTTGAAGTGATGTCATAACATGGAATGGGTTAATAATACCCATTTGAGATGAACCAACATCAATAATTTTACCTTTAAGGTTAATTGCAAGATTTGTATATTCGTTTTCTGGGTCAAGAATAAATACTTTTGTGTTATCTGCAGCAAAGTTTGTTAAAAGTGTTTTTGTTGCGTATGATTTACCAGAACCTGATTTTCCAATAATCATCATATTTGAGTTTACTCTTTCACGATTTCTTGCAAAGAAATCAACAAATACAGGGAACTCATTATCTCCAATATAGAAACCATTAGGATCTTGAAGCGCACCAGAAATAAATGGGAATATTGCTGCCATACTTGTTGTTGGAATACCACGCATACAATCTTTTACATTATCACGCATACTCAAGTTTGAACTAACAAAAGCATCAACTTGTCTGCCAAACATTTCGGTGTATTTGAAACCATCTTGTCTTAGAATTGCTCTAACTTCTTTTCTTGCTGGGTCTTCACAAGTGATAAAGACATTGCAATCATAAAGTTGTTCATTATTATTTTTTAAACTAACAAGCAAATTTTGAAGTGTTGCCAAGTGTGTTTCATTTTCAATTTGTTTACTTGATGATGCACTTCGAGCAAACTTTCCTTCCATTTCCATAATGGCTTTATCTATTGCTTTTTCTGATTCATATTTTTTTTGTGGTTTTATTTTTGTAATTACTCTTGTACGGTCAAGAGTATAGAATGATGCCCCCCACGCATCTGGGACTTGAATTGGATAATCTGAAATAACAAATTGTCTGTAAGGTTTGTTATCAATCAAAACTTTTCCTGCTTGGAATTTAACTTTTTTTGGTGCAACCCAATTAAAGTATTGGTTCATAGAAATTGCATCAAGTTCTCTTTGGTCAAATTCTTTACCATACATAGCTCTCATAAAGATTAACAAATCTTTTCCAGTTAAAACATTTGATGTTATTGGTGTTACTGCTTGAATTAATGTTGTTACAATACCATTTACAGTATTTTCCAAGATTTCTCTATCTTTATCATAAACAACCATATAAAAATAGTCTTTATAAATTTTATCTTGACGGTTTCTTCTTTCCATTTGAGAAACACGCTCTTCAAATACACCAGCTCTTACTTCAACTTCTTCTTTTGAGATTTCGCCTTCATATTGAAGTTCCATTAAGTTATCATACTTTTTATCTTCTGCATAAATATAGTTATCAAGAACCATTGCTTTATTTAATTTTATTATTGATGCCGTTTGGTCTTCATTTAATCTACGCAAAGCATTTGCAAAAGTGTTGATACACATTTCTCTTTTGTATTCGTTTAACAAACTAAATACAATAGGTTGAATTTCTATAACTTGTGCATAATAGTCCTTAAAATCAATAAATCTATCTTGATAAAGACCAGTGAAAGGAATTAACTCCTCTATTGGAGCATTACCTTTTACTTTTTTTTGTGAGTACTTTTTTTGTTGAGCAAAAAATCTAAACAAATATCCAAGTGTTTGATATAATCTCATATCATCTGAAAATTTAAAAAATAATGAAATTATAATTGCACACCAAGCAATACCAATCCAATAGTTAAGTCCCCCAGCAAAATTACTAAGAAATAGACCCAATGCACCAGCAACACCAATCATACCAAAGATAACATCACCCAAGGTAACATTTTTTACAATTTCAATTTTTACTTTTGTCTTTCTTGGAATAATTCTCATAAATTGTCCCCTAATATAATATTCTACCTAAATATTACTACATTTTTCATAAAAATAAAAACAAATAACAAAATTATTTAAAAAATGTATAAAAAAATACCAAGAGAATTTCTCTTGGTATTTTTGTTTATAATTAATTTTTCTTTTCTTTCTTTTCAGTTTCAACAACTTGTTTTCCGTTGTAATATCCGCATTTTGGACAAACCTTGTGTGGTTGTTTTTGTGCATGACATTCTGGACATTCAACCAAAGTTGCAACTCCTGCTTTGAAGTTTGCTGAATTTCTTTTATCTCTTCTTGCTTTTGATACTTTACGCTTTGGAACTGCCATTTTATCCTCCTATATTCAACCTGCCCTACTTTGGCAGTTTATTTTACTTAAAACATTATATATACATTTTTTGCTGTTGTCAACAAAAATTTTGTTATTTTGTAAGTCTTACGCAATCTCTTGCAATAACAAGTTCTTCATTTGTTGGAATACGATAAACTTTTACTTTGCTATCATCTGTAGATATTTCTCCAATTACTCCACGAGCAAGGTTATCATTTTTGTTCTTATCGAGTTTAATTCCCATAAATTCAAGACCTTGTAAACATTCTTCACGAATTTCTTTACTATTTTCGCCTACGCCACCTGTAAATGCAATAGCGTCAACTCCACCCATTGCAGCAGCATAACTTCCAATATATTTTTTAACTCTGTAACAAATCATATTTTGAGCCAAAATTGCTCTTTTGTTGCCTTGTGCAATTAAAGCATCATTATCTCTCATATCGCCAGAAACACCATTAATTCCAAGAACGCCACTCTTTTTGTTCATATATGTTGTAAGTTCTTTTAATGTCATTCCTGTTTTTTCACTTAAATATTCCAAAACTGATGCATCTATATCTCCACATCTTGTTCCCATAACAAGTCCTTCAAGTGGTGTGAATCCCATTGATGTGTCAACACTTTTGCCACCTTTTTCTGCACACAAACTTGAACCATTGCCAAGGTGAACAGTAATAAGTTTTGTATCTTCAACTTTCTTTCCTGTAAGTTTTGCAAGTTCACCACTAACATATTTGTGTGATGTTCCATGGAAACCATATTTTCTTATTTTAAATTCTTCATAATCTCTATATGGAAGACCATACATAAATGCATAATCAGGCATTGTTTGGTGGAAAGCAGTATCAAAAACTGCAATATTTGGTTTACCTTTACAAAGTGCCATACATGATTTTATTCCTGCGATATTTGCTGGCATATGAAGTGGACCAAGTGGTTTTAATTCTTCCAAGTTTGCAAGAACTTTGTCATCAACAATAACTGAATCTTTGTAAATTTCTCCACCATGAAGAACTCTGTGTCCAAATGCTTCAACTTCATCAAGTGATTTTAATACACCAATTTTTTCATCTGTTAAAACACTTAAAACTTTGTTCATTGCTTCACTGTGAGTTGGGAAAAATTCATCAAATTTATATTCATTGCCATTTGCTTTGTAAACAATAAATGAATCTTTTGCTCCTATTTTTTCGCAATTTCCTTTTGCGATAACTTTTTCACCATTCATATCAAAAAGTTGATATTTTAGTGAACTACTGCCTGAGTTAATAACTAATACTTTCATTCCTTCTCCTTTTTACATTGCAACACTGTGATTGCTGTCAAATAAACTATATCCATAACAGTTGCTCCCCTTGATAAATCATTTACAGGTTTTTTTAGTCCCACCGTTATTGGACCTATTGCATAAAGTTTTCCAAAATAAGAAATTGCTTTATAGCATATATTAGCCGAATTTAATTCGGGAAATACCAACACATTTGCTCCACCATAAAAATCTTTACCTTCTCCCATTTTTAGACTGGCGACATTTTTAAGTAAAGCACTATCCAACTGAACTTCTCCAATAGACTTTATATCTTTGTTATTCAATTTAAAAATTTCTTGTGATTTACTCATTTTTTGAGTTATTTCACTATTTGCACTACCATATGTTGAATATGATAAAAACGCAACTTTTGGCTCTACATTAGAAAGATTTTTAAATTCATCTACTGCCCTTTTTGCAATTATTGGTAATTGTTCAACACTTGGATTTTCAATAAGTCCACAATCAGTCATTATAAACGGATTGTTTGTTAAACCATTCTCTCCAATAATTAAGGTGTATGAATTTACAAAACTATCTTCTTTTTTAAGCAACTGCAACGCTGGTTTTAGGTTATCTTTTGTGCTAACTTCTGCACCACCAACCATTCCATCTGCGTAACCACATTTTACAAGCATTGTTGCAAAATAATGTGGATTTAAAATTAATTTTTGTGCATCTTCGATTGTCAACCCTTTGTCTTTTCTTGCTTCAAATAAATTTTGAGTAAGCATTTCGGTTAATTGTGAAGTCTTTGGATTTATTATGCCAAATTTTCCAAGTTTTTTGTTTTGCATAATAAGTGAACTTTCATCACCAATAAGCACTGGTTCACATATGCCAAGTTTTTTAAGTTTTAACACTGCTTGCACAGTTCTGTCTGAAAAACTTGCTTCTGGAAAGACAATTTTTTTGTTGCTATTTTTTGTGAGTTTTAATAATTGTTTGCAAAAATTCATATTTATCCTTCTAATAGTGAGTTTACTTTCATATATTAACTTATACAAATATTTTTGTCAATTTTTTATGAAAAAAAAGTTAGTTTTATCAATACTTGTTTCAGTTATAATTTTGTGTCTTGTTATCTCACCACAAAAATATATCTTGATTACAAAAAATGCAATAGATGTTTGGGCAAAAGTTTTACTTCCTGCCCTTTTCCCCTTTTTTGTTTTTACAAAACTTTTAACAAGTCTTGGTTATGTTCAAAATGTTAGTTCCGTTTTTAAAAATCTTACTTACAGATTATACAAAACTCCACCCATTAGTGGTTACGCATTTTTCATTAGTATACTCAGTGGTTACCCTGTTGGAAGTAAACTTGTTAGTGATTTGTATGACAGTGGTCAAATGACAAAATTGGAAGCAAAAAAAACACTGACATTTACATCAAATTCTGGTCCAATGTTTATTTTGGGAAGTGTTGGAATTGGTATGTTACAAAACCAAAAAATTGGATTTATTTTATTATTTTCACATATTATTAGTGCAATTTTTAATGGACTTTTATATAAAAATATTAAGGGCGAAAATACATATAAAAATTCAAAAAATTTATATTCTCAAACTGGCGATTTATCTACATCTGTAAATAATTCAATTTCTGCGATTTTAACTGTTGGTGGAATGGTTATTGTTGCATTTATTTTTATTGAAATTTTAAATAATTTTAATATTTTTTATCCAATTATTTTTATATTTTCAAAAATAGGAATAAATGCTAATATTTCAAGTGGAATAATTAATGGATTTTTTGAAATTACAAAAGGGTGCTTAAATATAAGTTCCCTTGATATTTTGCCAATATTTAAAACAACAATACTTTCTTTTATTATTTCATTTGGTGGGCTTTGTACCACATTACAAGCAATGGCATTTTTGAAAGAAATAACAAGTTATAAATTCTTTATTTTGCAAAAAATAACACACGCAATTTTATCGTGTTTTGCGTGTGTAATTCTATGTTTAATTTTTAGAGTTTAATTTTCAAAATATTCAGTTAAATCACTCTTTAATTCCATATACAAAAACCTTAAATTTTTAACAGGTTTTGCAATATAATTTAATGCAACAATAAATGCACTAACATTATTTATATCATTATTTTTTGCACAAGAAATTAAGTTGTTAATCAAATAAACAAGGTCATCTTTTAGTTCTGGTTTTATGTGTTTTTCAAGTTCCATTGCTTCAAGCATTTGGTTTGAAATTCTTATGATTTTTTCAAAAAACTGATTGTCTTTTTCATTTCTCAATTTTTCGTTTTTGATTTCTTCTTTTACCTTTTGTTGTCTTTCTTCTTCGTTTTCTTTTGCATTTTGTTCAACTTGCATTGCTTTTTGTTCAAGTTCTTCATCTTGTTTTGTTTCTTGATTTTCATTGTTTTGCATACCAAAGCAATATGAAATTGCATCTTTAAAAGGTTTTATCACTGTTCTTGAAAAGTTTTCAAATTCGCCAATATCTTCACTTTGAAAATAATTTTTTAAGAAATCTCTCAAATTTAATTTTTTATCTCGAATATCCACCAAAATACAAAAAACAAGTGGCAAAACTATTGCTTTGCTTTCTGGCATCATAAAATAGCCATCTTTTGTTGGGAGTTTTACTTTTGCACGATTAAACTCTTTGTCAAAATTAAAACTTTTCATACATTCTGCAATTAGCCCATATATTTCTGGGGATTCACTAATATCTTGCAAAACTTTTCCTATCATATTTTCTGCAAAAATAAACCTGCCTGCTGACAATTCATCTAAATCGCTTAAACACGCTTGAACACTTTTTAACGCCTTATCGTTTAACATAAGTTCTCCTACTTTTTTAGTTTAGCATATTCGACAAAAATTGACAACAATAAAAGATAATTTTTGAAAATGTATTTTTAACAAAAAATACTCTACAAATTGACTAAAATAAAATACTATGCTAGTATTATATATATTTAGGAGAAAAAATGGAAGAGTACGAACAAACATCAACAGTCAACAAACTAATTGTCCTTTATGTTTTGGAACAAATTGAAATACCACTAACCGAGCAATCTATTGTTGATATTTGTCATGGCAAAAATAATTGGATTAAGAACTATATGGATTGCAAAGAAACAATCTATAACCTTGTTGATGCTGGTTTTATATACAAAACAAACGGAAATAGCGAAGAAGATAGATACACAATTACATACACAGGAAGAAACTGCCTTTCATACTTTTATGAAAGAATTGACCCTGAAATGCTTGAACAAATTTCAAAGTATGTAAAAGAAAATCGTATTGCTTTTAAACGCTCACAAGAATATGTTAGCACCATTGATAAAAATAGCGATGGCAGTTACACTGTTTGTTTAAAAATTAGGTCTGCCCTTATTGATGAGCCTATGTTTGAAGTAAAAATAAAAGCACCATCAAGACAAAGTGCTATGGGTGCAGTCAACACATGGAGAGAAAAAGCACATTTAATTTATGAAAGTGTTTATGAATCTTTGATTGATAGTGATTTATAGGAGTGTTTATGGAAAATAATTTGAAAACAAATTCTAACACAAATTTGAATAACAATAACTTGCAACCACAAATGCAGGTTCAAAATACTGCCACAAATATGCAACAAACAAATCCATTAAAACCAATTTTAAGTTTAAGAAATTTGACAAAAAAATATAAAGATAGATATGCAGTAAATAATATTTCGTTGGACATTTACTCTGGTCAAATTGTTGGTTTTTTAGGTGCAAATGGTGCAGGAAAAAGTACAACAATAAAAATGCTTACAGGTCTTGCTGGAATAACAAGTGGAGATGCTTATATTTACGGATATTCAGTTAAAGAAAGTTTTGAAAAAGCAATTTCTTATGTTGGTGCAATGATAGAAATACCAGAATTTTATCCATATCTTTCTGGATATAATAACCTAAAATTCTTTGCAAAATTATCTGGTGGAATTGCTCCATCAAGAATAGACTATGTTGCAACCCTTGTTGGATTAAAAAACAGAATAAATGACAAAGTTTCAAATTACTCACTCGGTATGAAACAGCGCTTGGGAGTTGCACAAGCATTACTCAACAACCCAAAATTGCTTATACTTGACGAACCTACAAATGGACTTGATGCAAATGGTATAAGAGAATTTAGAATGATGTTAAAAGACCTTGCAAGTCGTGAGCATATCTCTATATTTATTTCAAGCCACATATTAAGCGAAATGGAAAACTTATGTGATACCATTGCAATTATTGACAAAGGTCAAATAATTGAAGTTAAGCCACTTGAAGAAATAAAAAAAGAATGTACTATTGCTGGTTCACAGTTTATCAAATGTAACGCCCCTAACTTTGCTGGCAAAACTATTTTTGATAAATTTGGCATTAAGTGTCTTATTCAAGGCGATAAAGTGTTTTTCAACTCGCAAGATAGTTATATGTTATCTCAAGCCATTGTTGAATTAACAAAGAAAAAAATACTCGTTTATGGTGCTGGAAATGTTGATTATTCACTTGAAGATGTGTTTGTAAATATTGTGAAAGAACACAACAAAACAACTTCAATAAGTTAAAGGAGAAAAAATGAAAAAAGTATTTAAGTTAGCAAGTGCTGAATTTAATAAAATATTTTTAAGACCGTCAATATTTATTTTGACTGCCTTTCTTATTATCTCACTTGTTGTTAGCAATGTTTTATACAAACCATCAACAACACCTTCAAGTTCGTTTTATGAAAATGCCGAAACTGTTGGGGAAATGTTTACATTGTTTAATGGCACAACAGATAATCCACTTACAAAATCAAATATAGAAAAAGATTTGGACAGTGTGAACATCAAAATCTATAATGAGTATGAAGACCTTACAAAAAGTGATGAACTAAAAACTTTCCAAGATAAATTATCTGAACTTGACAAAGATTTAACAACTGGACTGAGGGAAGAAAAAATTTATATTTCATCTCCTTCTTTCAATAAAAGTCAAGTGGTTAATTATTTAACAAAAATAAAAACAAAACTTTCTGACTTTTTGAGTTACTTACCTACTCTAAAAACAAAAACAATAAACTTTTATATCACATACTCACAATATGACACAATTTATGAAAATGTAAGAAATGTTTATTCTGCATTCCCACAAACATTCAATGACAAAACAGAAAAACAATACTTCTTGGATTTTTGTGATTCAATTTTGGAACATTATTCTTTAAAGAGTTCAATAACAATATTAAGTAAAGTTCAAAATGAAAAAATTGAAATATCACAGGCTGACTATGATAAACTTAAAGACGATTATTTTTCAAAAACAAAAAATAAACTTTCTGAAAATTATTACACAGAAAT
>CAMEUD010000047.1 GCA_945937975.1 uncultured Clostridia bacterium | reverse complement strand
TGGGGCATACAGTCTTTTCACATTTAGAATTTGCCGATGTGTATATTATTAACACTTGTGCTGTAACAAATGAAGCAGAAAAAAAATCAAGACAAACCGTTGCAAAATGTAAGGCATTAAACCCAAATGCAAGAATAATGATTTGTGGTTGTGCAAGTGAAAAAAATGCAAACCAATTTGAGAATATTGATGGAGTAACATTTGTTAAAGGTGTTGCAAACAAGCAAGAAATGGTTAATTCTCTTAATGAAAATGGTATCAAAATTGATAAAAATCCTTTGGAATATGATGATACCTATGTTGCAATGCCAACAAAAACTAGAGCATATATAAAAATTCAAGATGGTTGTAATAACTTTTGTTCTTATTGCATAATACCATATCTTCGTGGAAGAAGTAGGTCAAGAAATATTGTTAGCATACTAAATGAAGTTGATAAACTTTCAAAACAAGTCAAAGAAATTATAATAACAGGTATTGATGTTTCAGACTACAAAATTGATGGCGAAAAGGCATTACCATTTTTACTTGAAAAACTAGAACCATATCAAGATATAAGATTTAGATTAAGTTCGCTTGAACAAGGAATCGCAGACCAAAAACTTATGGACGCTTGCAAAAAAATCAATATGTGTCCACATTTTCATTTATCGCTTCAAAGTGGTTGCGATACTGTTCTAAAAAGAATGAATAGAAAGTATTTGACAAAAGATTACCTTAAAACAGTAAAACTTATTCGTAAAAATTTTGAAAATCCAAATATTTCAACTGATATAATTGTAGGGTTCCCAGGAGAAACTGACAAAGAGTTTAAAAAGACTTATAATTTTGCAAAAAAAGTTAAGTTTGCGAACATACATATATTCCCTTATTCACTTCGTAGTGGAACAGTTGCAGAAAAAATGCCACAAATTGATGGTAATATAAAAAAGACTAGAGTGAAAAAACTTGAAAAACTAAATGAAAAGTTAAACAAAGTTTATATCAAAAAAAGCAAAAAACAAATATTAACTGTTCTTGTGGAAGAAAAGGTTGATGATTACTTTGTTGGACATACAGAAAATTACATAAAATGTTATATAAAAGATAATGTTGATATTGATTCATTTGTTGAAGTTAAAATTGAAGAACCTTACAAAGATGGAGCAATAGCAAAACTAATAAAAAGGTAAATTTAAGGCATATTGAATCAATATGCTTTTAATTTTACCCTATTAGTTGAATTAATATTCAACTAATTACTTTTACTATATTTGGTTTTTGGGGAATTGTAGTTTATAAAGTACTCTTGAAAAAGTTATTTTTTACAAAATATAAATATAATAGTTTTTTTGATAATTACATATAATATATAGTGTTATATATTGCAAATGATTGTAGTGAAATATAAGTTTATGTTTTATGGAGTTTTAATTACATAAAAACTGTTAGCTATATGCAAGTGATAATTTTAAAGTTTGTGAGCAAGATTGAATGATAAAATTTATAGTGTCAACTAATAAGCAAATAAATCAAGTTTTTGCAAAAATAGTTAAAAACTAACAAAAAACAAGCGAAAAAGCTGATTTTTTATTAAAAATTTAGTTATTTTGTTAAAATTTATATAAAATAACAAAATTTGGTATTGACTATAAATTATTTTATGATATAATATCGTTGTTAAAAAATAGTGCAGAAAGCACATAATAAAAAAAGGAAGGATTTAAAAATGTTAGAGGTATTATTGAATGTTTTAGCAGTCATTGGTATCATCGTAGTTGGAGGCTTTGTTGTAGTATTCTTGGGAAATTTACTTTTAAGTGCTCTTGATTCAAGTTCAAAGAACAATAATCAAAATAATAATGTACCACAACAACCTACATATTATGATCAACCACAACAAATTACATATCAACAACAACCAGTTGTTATGCAAGAACCAGTAAAACAAGTTGGTTATGAAGAAGTTGATCTCAAAAAAGCTCAAGAGGAAGAAGAAAGACTTAATGGTAGATCACAAGAACTTGATGAAGCTTATGCAAAATTAAAAGAAGAACAAGAAGCTCTCCGTCAAGAAAAATTAAAATTTGAAGAAGACAAGAAAAAGGCTGAAGAAGAAAAAGAACAACCAGTAGAAGAAGAAAAGAAGGAAGAACCAGCTGAAGAAACAGAAGAAGATGATGATGACATCAATCTTGACGATATTTTCTTTGATGATGATGAAGAAGAAGTTGTTGAAGAACCAAAAGAAGAGCCAGTAAAAGAAGAAAATACTGAAGAAACAAAAGAAGAAGTTGAACAGCCTGCTGTTGAAGAACCAGCAATAGAAGAAACAACTGAAGAAGTTGCTGAACCAATCGAAGAAGAAGAAAAAATTGAAGAACCTGTTGAAGATAAAACAAGTGAACATGAAGCAAAAATAAAAGAACTTGAAGAAATGCTCGCAAACAAACAAGCAGAACTTGATAGCAAGCAAAACGAACTTGACAGCAAAGATGCTGAAGTTGAACAACTTAAAAAACAAGCAGAAGAATTGGCTAATGCTCCAGTTAATGAACCAAGTGAAGCAAACTTAACACTTGAAGAATATGAACAAAGACTTGAAACATTAACTCAAAGATTAAAAATCAATGAAAAACAACTTAAAGATGTAAAGAAAGAATATCTCCCACTTGCAAGAGTTAAAAAGAGTTTGGAAAAAGATAAGAAAAAACTTAGAAGAAGAGAAGCTCTTGTTGCAAAACAAAAAGTTGTTCTTTACGGAGTAAACAACATCGGTGATATTGATGAAGAAAAAGCAAAGAAACTTGCTGAAGACCTTGATTTACTTGACGGACTTAAAGTTAGTGTTGAACACTGTGAAGAAGTTTTGAAAGAAAACCAAGAAAGATATCCAATACTTGAAAATTCTTACAATATCTTAACTGAAAACACAAATGCAATCAAAGCAGATATTGCTGAATGTCAAGCAAAAATTGATGAACTTAAAGCAAAAGATAGCGATTCAGATTCAAATAAAGACTAACAATAATATACAAAAAACAATCACAGTTTGTGGTTGTTTTTTTACTTTTATAGAAATTTGTTAAAAATATTTGTATTTTAATTTTAGTATGTTAATATAATATATGTGATGTTGTTTTGCTTTTATTATTGCGATGCAATTTAAAACAAAACTTAAACGATATTGTGTTGTAAGGTGAATATGTATGTACATTTTTAAAAGACATAAAAAAACAAAAATAGGAATTGCTTTTGGTGGTGGTGGTGCAAGGGGATACACACACCTTGGTGTTATCAAAGCTCTTGAAGAATACAACATAAAAGCAAGTGATTTTTCTATGATTTCTGGCACGAGTGTTGGGAGCATTGTTGGTGCATTTTACGCTAGTGGTGCAACATATAAAGAAATGTTTAACATAGCAAAAAATATTGATTTATCCGAAATCAGGACAAGCAAAATTCCTTTTATGCCATCAAAAACAGATGGAATACAAGATGTTATAAAAAGGAATTTGGGTGATATTAATATTGAAGATTTACCTATGCCATTTGCTTGTATTGCAACAGATTTAAAATCAACAAAAGAAATTGTTTTTAGAAATGGTAATTTGGCAAAAGCGATTGCTGGAAGTTGTTGTGTTCCTGGAATTTTTGTGCCTGTTGTGTATGGAAAGTATAATTTGGCAGATGGTGGACTTAGAAACAATATACCAACAAATGTGCCAAAAAAATTTGGTTGTGATTATGTAATTGGTATTGATGTAAATAAGTATAGAACTTATGGTACTGACAGTATAAAACTTACCGATGTTTTGCCAGCAACAATAAGAATTTTAATGCAATCAAGTTCGCTTAGGGGATATTTGACAGCAGATGTAATGATTGGACCAGAAACAAAAAAGTTTAGTTCAACAAAAGCAAAAGATGATGATATGATGAATATGATTGAAGAAGGATACAAAGAAACGATTGATAAAATGCCACAGATTTTGCAACTGATGTCAAAAAAACCATTAAAGAAAAAAGTTAAACAACAATATCTAGATGAGGAAATGGTAATCAATGAATAAAATCAAACAATACAAAGTGAGAATATTAATATTTTTAGTTTGTAGCATTTTGATTTGTTCAACATTATTTTTCTATAAACCTTGTGAAAATTGGTTAAACAATCTATTTTTTAAAAATCCTATTGTAGATTTAGCCGATTGTGATTTATCAGTACATTTTGTTGATATTGGACAAGGTGATTGTGTGTTAGTGAATTTTCCAGATGACAAAATTTTTCTTGTTGATTGTGGGTCAAATGTAAATCAAAGCAAACTTGAAATATACCTTAACAAATATTTTGAGAATAAGGACAAAGTTATTGATTATTTTTTGATTACTCATGCCGATGAAGATCATTATGGTAATGGCAGTTATGTTTTTGAAAACTTTGATGTAAAAAATTTTTATAGACCAAGTATTTATACTCCAGATGAAATAGAAAGATATGGCTTTGAAGATGTGAGTGTGAATAATGATGATGGGTATAAAAAATTAATTGATGAAAGTTTAAAAAATGAAAGTGGTTGTAATATGTTTTTTAATATTGCAAATGACAATTTGTTAAACCTAAATAATTGTAATTATAGTGTAAAATGTTTGTCGCCACTTGAAGAAAATTATAACAATTCAAATGATTATAGTGTTGTACTACAAATTGAATATGCAAATAGAAAAATTTTACTTACAGGTGATATAGAGAGTAATATTGAAAATAAGTTAATTCAAACATATGGAGATGAACTTAAAAGTGATATTTTAAAAGTTGCACATCATGGTAGTAAAACATCTTCACAAATTGATTTTTTAAGTCAAGTTAGTCCACAATATGCAATAATATCTGTTGAAAAGGATAATATATATAATTTACCAAATCAAGAAGTAATGACTAGATTAAATTCTATCGTTGGTCAAGGAAATATTTATCGCACAGATGAAATGGGTAACATTGTTTTTGGTTTAAACTCAAAACAAAAAATTGAAGATAAGGCAAGTGTGTTAGTAAAAACAACAAAAGCAATAAATATTAATGTTAAAGTTAGATGGTGGTGTGTTATAGTACTTGTGGAAGGTTTGACATTTGTTGGAGTGTTCTTTATTGGCAAAAAGAAAAAAGAAAAATAAAATGCTACAAATTTTGTAGCATTTTTTGTATATCTAAAAATATTTGTTTAATAATAAAAATATGAATAAAATTGTTTATGAAAATTATGTTTTAGATTATATAAACAAAGAATGTGGACCTAACTATAAAATTTTTGAAATAAATGACTTTTATGAAATTTTATATAAATTTCATAATGCAAAAAATATTGATATAAAAAATATTTTAATTAATTTAGAAAATAAACAATTTATTTCTATAAAATATTTTGATAATACAAATATTTGCTTATGCATAACAGAACTTGGTAAACAAATATTAAATAATGCAAATGATAAAATACAAAAAAATAAAAAAATTAAAGTAGAAATAATATTTTTATTAATTTTAATATTAATTTTTGCATTTTTAGGCTCATTTTTGGGAACAATTATTTGTAATTTAATTTTTAATTTAGGATAATTGTGTTAGATAAAAAAGAAAAATTAGTTATGTTATATTTGTTGGATATATGTGTTGACAAAAAAACATATCTTATTTCTTCGTCTAGTATTGCCGAGTATGTTTCAAGAAAATATGTTATATCAATCGCAGAACTTGATGATATAATGATTTCACTTTCAAAAGACAATTACCTTGATTTTGTTGGAAGTTCAAGCAAAAAGGGGTATTATTATTGTGTAAACTTAAAAAATAAAGGTCTTACTTACAAGAAAGATTTAAAGAAGAAAAAGCAAGAACTTATTGGGTTGTTTATCAGGACAATAATTCTTTCGGTAGTAAGTTTTGTGTTAGGTATTTTATTAAAAATTATTTTTAAGGGGTAAATTGTGGAAGAACGAAAATTTGAGTTGGTTTCAAAGTTTAAACCAAATGGCGACCAAGAACAAGCGATTGAAAAATTGTGTGATAATTTTTCAAATGGTGTAAAATCTCAAATCTTACTTGGTGTAACAGGAAGTGGAAAAACATTTACAATGGCAAATGTTATTGCAAAATTAAATAAACCAACTTTGGTTATTGCTCACAACAAAACTCTTGCAGCTCAACTTTGCAATGAGTTTCGTGAGTTTTTTCCAAATAACAGAGTAGAATATTTTGTTTCTTACTATGACTATTATCAACCGGAAGCATATATTGTTTCAAGTGATACATATATTGAAAAAGATATGTCGGTTAATGATGAAATAGATAAATTAAGAAACAGTGCCACTGCATCACTTATGGAAAGAAGTGATACTATCGTTGTTGCTTCTGTTTCGTGTATATATGGGTTGGGTTGTCCAGAAGAATATTTAAGAATGCAAATTTCAATAAGACAAGGTGATAATGTTTCAAGAGAAGAGATAATAAAACGACTTATTGAAATTCAATACACAAGAAATGATTTAGATTTTCACAGGTCAACATTTAGGGCAAAGGGTGATGTGTTAGATATTTTTCCTGCAAGTTATAGTGAGCATGCAATAAGAGTTGAATTTTTTGGAGATGAAATAGATAGAATAACCGAGTTTGATGTCGTTACTGGCAATACGATATGCGAGTTAAAGCACACTGTAATTTTTCCTGCAACGCATTATGCAGTGGGAAGTGAAAAGTTAAAACAAGCATTGGATAATATTGCTCATGACAGAGATGAAATGGTTAAGTTTTTCACTGATAATGATAAACTAATTGAAGCACAAAGAATAAAAGAAAGAGTTAGTTACGATATTGAAATGATGCGTGAAATTGGTTATTGTAGTGGTATAGAAAATTATTCTAGATACTTTGATGGTAGAAGTGCTGGCGACCCACCATTTACACTTATGGATTATTTTCCAAACGGATTTATCACATTTATTGATGAAAGTCATATGACAATTCCACAAATAAAAGCTATGTATAATGGAGATAAGGCAAGAAAGCAAAGTTTGGTGGAATATGGGTTTAGACTACCATCTGCATACGATAACAGACCACTTAAATTTGAAGAGTTTAAAACAAGATTAAATCAAGTAACTTTTGTTTCTGCAACCCCTGGACCATATGAAAAAGAAATCAGTGATGAAATTGTTGAACAACTTATTCGTCCAACAGGATTATTGGACCCAATTATTGAAGTTAGGGCAACAAAAGGACAAATAGAAAACTTAATTGATGAAATCAAAAAAACTGTAAAGAAAGATAGGCGTGTTTTGGTTACAACTTTAACAAAAAAGATGGCTGAAGATTTGACACAATTTTTAAGTGAAAGAAAAATAAGAGTAAAATATCTACATTCTGAAATTGACACTATGGAAAGAATAGATATTCTCAATGGGTTAAGGCGTGGAGAGTTTGACGTTTTGATTGGAATAAATCTTCTTCGTGAAGGACTTGATCTTCCAGAAGTTGAACTTGTATGTATTCTAGATGCAGATAAAGAAGGCTTTTTGCGTAGTGAAAGTGCATTAATACAAACAATAGGAAGGGCATCAAGAAATAGTGAAGGCAGAGTCATTATGTATGCCGACACGATTACAGAGAGTATGCAAAAGGCGATTGATGAAACAAATCGTAGAAGACAAATTCAAAACGATTTTAATATTAAGCATAATATAATACCAAAAACAATTATTAAAGAAATTAAAAATACACTTGAAATAACCAAGAAAACAACTCAAAAAAAATTGAATAAACAAGATATTACAAAAGAAATTGAAAGACTAAAAGGATTAATGAATATTGCAACAAAACAACTAGATTTTGAAACTGCAATAACCCTTCGTGATGAAATAAGTAAACTTAAAAAGCAAATATAATAAAAAAGCAAAAGTATTAATCTTTTGCTTTTTATTGTTCTATTTTTCATCAACAATATAGTTAAGATTTTGTGTGTCATTATTTGTTAATATTTGTGTATGTGTCGAGTTTATAGAAATTTAACTATGATTCATTTTCATCTATTTAATAATTTATTATGCTAAAAATTATTGATTTTAAAGTATATATTAACCTGCATGCTTATAGATTTTTAGCATTTGCTTTATTTATTTTTGCTATTTTCTTCAATATATTTTTTTGTTAAAGTTTTGAATTCTGATAAGTCCATTTTATCTTTTTGTTTGTGTAATAATTTTATTATCCAATTAGGATTGATAAGTTTTATTGCTTTATTTGTTATATTGAAGACTTGATTGTTAGTTAGTTGTTTAAGGTCGCAAATGTCTATAGTTAATAAAGGTAATTTTACATCGTTTAATATATTTTTTATACTTTTATCTCTTTCAATCGTATACTCATTATTATAGTGCTGTTTACCATTTAATTCAATAACAAGAAATGGTATAAAAGTTTTTGCATAATATATAACAAAATCTACATTTCTGAAAAGTTCATCATTTCTTTTATTTGAGTCCGTATCAATTATTGTTTGTAAGTTGACCTGTGGAACTATAACATATTTATAATTTAATCTTTTTCTTATTATAGTGTAGTATTTCATTTCAAATTCATTAAGATAGTGGGTTTTTAACATATATTTTTTGTTTTTGTCATAGAAACGATATTCTAAATCTTTTAATTTGTTTATTACCCATTTATTGTTATCATTTTTTATTATGTAATTATTTTGTGCCAACTGATAACAATCTGAACAAAGTTCATATTTACCTGAAATTTCTCCACAATAAGCACAAGTGTTTTGTTCGTATA
>CAMEUD010000046.1 GCA_945937975.1 uncultured Clostridia bacterium | reverse complement strand
TTACTGTTGAAACAGGTAAATACTGTGAACAAGCAAACGGTTCTTGCATTGTAAGATGTGGAGAAACTGTTGTTATGGTAAATGTAACAATGGCAAAAGAAGCAAGAGAAGGAATTGATTTCTTTCCACTTGGCGTAGATTTTGAAGAAAAAATGTATTCAGTAGGTAAAATACCTGGTGGATATAAGAAAAGAGAAGGCAGACCAGCAGACAAGGCAATTTTAGTTTCAAGACTTATTGACCGTCCACTTCGTCCACTTTTTCCAAAGGGATTTTTTAATGATGTAGCAGTTGTTGCAACAGCACTTTCTGTTGACCCAGATGTTGCCATTGAACCACTTGCTATGCTTGGTTCAAGTATCGCTCTCACAATAAGTGATATTCCTTTCCAAGGACCAACAGGTTCATGTCTTGTATCTTGTGTTGATGGAAAATTTATAGTAAACGGCACAGAAGAAGAAAGAGAAAAAAGTTCAATGCACTTAACAGTAAGTGGAACAAGTGAAGCAATTTTAATGGTTGAAGCAGGAGCAAATGAGGTAAGTGAAGATGTAATGCTTGATGCAATTATGTTTGCTCATGAAGAAATTAAAAAACAAGTTGCATTCCAATTAAAAATGAAAGAAGAAATTGGAAAGCCAGTTGCAAGTTATGTTAGTTATCTTCCAAAAGAAGATGTTGAAAAAGCAGTTAGGGAATATGCCTATGATAAGTTAGTAAAAGCCCTTGATACTTTTGATAGACAAGAAAGACAACAAAATCAAGAAGAAGTTGACACTGATGTAAAAGCACATTTTGCTGAAATTTTCCCAGATAGAGAAAGAGAAATTGGAGATGTTTTATACAAATTAACAAAAGAAATTGTTAGAGGAAAAATCTTAAACGATGGTGTTCGTCCAGATGGTAGAAAATTAACAGAAATCAGACCAATTTGGTGTGAAGTTGGAGTTCTCCCAAGAGTTCATGGAACAGGTGTATTCACTCGTGGACAAACTCAAGTTTTAACAACTTGTACACTTGGACCAATTTCTGATGCTCAAGAAATTGAAGTTTTAGATGAAGATGAAGAAGTAAAGAGATATATTCACCATTATAATATGCCACCTTATGCTACAGGTGAAGCAAGACCACTCAAAAGCCCAGGTAGAAGAGAAATTGGACATGGTGCACTTGCAGAAAGAGCTCTTGTTCCAGTTATCCCAAGTGAAGAAGAATTTCCATATGCAATAAGACTTGTAAGTGAAGTTCTTTCTTCAAATGGTTCATCATCAATGGCATCAACTTGTGGTTCAACTCTTGCTCTTATGGATGCAGGTGTTCCTATTAAAGCTCCAGTTGCTGGTATAGCAATGGGACTTATCAAAGATCCATCAACTCACAAAGTTGCAGTTTTAAGTGATATTCAAGGAATGGAAGATTTCCTTGGAGATATGGACTTTAAGGTTACAGGAACAACAAAGGGTATCACAGCAATTCAAATGGATATAAAAATCAAAGGAATTGACAAACAAATACTCACAACAGCACTTGAACAAGCAAGACAAGGCAGAATATTCATTATGGATAAAATGCTTTCAGTTATCTCAAAACCAAGAACAGAACTCAGTAAATATGCTCCAAAGATTATTACATTTAACATCAAACCAGAAAAAATTGGTGATGTTATTGGTAAACAAGGTGCAACTATCAATAAAATTATTGAAGAAACAGGTGTTAAAATTGATATTGATGATGATGGTAGAGTATTTATCGCAACAGCAAATCAAGAAATGGCAGAAAGAGCAAAAGAGATAATTTTAAACATTGTTGATGAATTTGAAGTTGGTAAAATTTATTCTGGTAAAGTAGTTAGAATAATGAACTTCGGTGCATTTGTAGAAATTTCTCAAGGCAAAGAAGGAATGATTCATATTTCAAAACTTAGCGACAAAAGAGTCGAAAAAGTTGAAGATGTTGTAAAAGTTGGAGATATGGTTCAAGTTGAAGTTATAAAAATTGATGATAAAGGCAGAGTAGATTTCAAACTTGTTGCAAAATGTTAGAATACTGAAGTAAATCTTAATGATTTACTTCTTTTTTTATAATAGAAAAAATTTTTGATGCATATATTATGCTATGAGAAAGATATCAGAAAAATTTTTTAGAAGATACATAGTAAATGGTGCAATAATCTTTATGTTTGCTATATTATTTTCGCTTACTTATATTGGTGGAGTTTCGGCTGTTTTTAGTTCAAACGAATATTCTCCTTATTATTATGGTAACAGAGAAAAAAATAATGTTTCTGTTATGATAAATATTTATATGGGTACTGAATATATTGATAGTATATTAAATACACTGAATGAGTACAATGCAAAAGCTACATTTTTTGTTGGTGGGTGTTGGGTTGTAAAAAATAGTGAAGTAGTTCAAAAAATAATAGATAATGGGCATGAAATTGGTAATCATGGGTATTTTCATAAAGACCATAAAATGTTGTCTTTAGAGAAAAATAAAAGCGAAATGGAACTTACTCACAAAGTAGTAAAAGAGTTGTTTGATTATGAT
Source organism: uncultured Clostridia bacterium (assembly GCA_945937975.1). Classification (GTDB taxonomy): domain Bacteria; phylum Bacillota; class Clostridia; order Christensenellales; family UBA1242; genus UBA5893. Next base: position 6,288 of record CAMEUD010000046.1, on the reverse strand, counting down.
ATAAAACTTTTTGCTCCACCAAGTGGTTCTTTTGGTCAAAATACTTTAAAGGTCGCCCAAAGTATGGGGTATAAAACAATTATGTGGACAAAGGATACAATAGATTGGAGAGACCAAGATGAAAATGTATTGTATCAAAGAGCAATAAATAAACCAAAAGGTGGAGATTTGATTTTAATGCACCCAACTTTATCTACTAGCAAAATATTAGGCAAGGTATTAGCATTTTACCAAAAAGAAGGATATAATTTGACAACAGTTTATGAAAATATTTTATAAACAACACTTGGAATTTATCTTGAATAGTGGTATAGTATTATGTAGATTATTCGAGAGGTAAAAAGTGGCAGTTTATAATTTGTCTAATGAACCAAAGAAAGTTAAAAAATCACAAAAAGAAAAGAACAAAATAACAGGAATAACACTTGTTGCAGTTTCAACAGTGGTATTCTTTATTTTGCTTACAAATATTATACCATTTTTGAAATCGTTTTTATTTGGTGTATTCGGTTTATTTGCATTTCCACTTTTCATAACAACTTTTGTTATTGGAGTTGCTCTTATAAATAACAAAAAATATGTTATGACAACAAAATATATAATTTATTTATCATGTGCAATTTTATCACTGTTGTGTATCTTGCATCTTTTATTCATTGATACAAGTGGAACTTTTTTTGAGTATTTGGGTAGATGTTATACTCAAAAGATGACAGCAGGGGGAATAATATGTGGAATACTTACTGCACCAATAGTGTTTATATTGAATAAAGCTGGTGCATATATTTTGTTTAGTATTTCACTTATTATATTTGGTGCATTACTTGCTGATTATATTTACTATCTCAATAGGTCGCAAATTCTTAAAAAACCTGTAACAATTAATAGTATTGTGCCATCTGTTGAGCCAGTATTACTTCCAAAAAATGAAAAAGAAGTAAAGAAAGAACAACCAAAAGAAAAAGTTAATATTGTACTTGATGCAAAAGTTGAAAATGAACCAGAAGAAGACATCGCAAGAAGAAAACTTGGTTTAATTAAATCAAATTATATTTCTGAAGAACAACCAATAGAACAAAAACCTAAATTTGAGGATTCAGCATCTCTTAAAGCATATCTCTTAACTCAACCTAATGAAACGATTGATATGAAAAAATATAGAGATAAAAAACCAACATTGACTCCTGTTGCTCAAAATACTATTAATAGTTTAAAAAATAGTAATACAACTATAACTCAGCCGGCACAACAGCCTGAGTTTATTATTCATGAAAACGAAGGTTTAACAAATGGACAAGATTCCAATTTTGATTCAACTTCAAATGGAATATTTATTGCTCCAAGAGTTGACCAACCAAAAATTGAACAAACAATCACAAATACTCAAAATAAAGAAACAAAAGATGATAATACTGATGATTTTACAACAAGAATTCTTAAAGAATTATCTACTTCAAATGAAAAGTCTAAATTAGATAATAATATTCAAAATGAAAAAACACAAATAAACAAAGAACCAACATTCGTAAAACCAAAGGTAGAACAACAAAAGATAAAAGAACCAGAAATAATAAAACCAAAGAAACATTTAAAGTATGTTTATCCAACTTTTGATTTACTCACAACAAAATCAATGGATTTAAGTGAATTAAATGAAGATGTTATGCAAAAAAGAACTCAACTTGAAGAATCTTTGGAACAATTTGGTATACCAGCAAAGGTAGTCAATGCAGTTGTTGGTCCAGCAGTAACTAGATATGAAATTGAAATGCCAGCAGGTGTGTCTGTTAAAAAAATACTTGCACACACAGAAGATATTGCATATAACTTGGCTGCAAATGGAGATATTCGTATTGAAGCACCAATTCCAGGGAAAAGTGCAGTTGGTATTGAAGTGCCAAATGAAAAAATAGCAACTGTTGGTCTTAGAGATATGATTGTTTCTCAAGAATTTCAAAATTCAAAAAATCCTTTAACCTTTGTTTTAGGTAAAGATATAACGGGTAGCGTAAGATTATGTAATTTGGCAAAAATGCCACACTTACTTGTTGCTGGTTCAACTGGTAGTGGTAAATCAGTTTGTCTTAATGCTGTTATCTTAAGTTTAATATACAAAACATCTCCAGATGATGTTAGACTTATCTTAATTGACCCAAAACAAGTTGAATTTTCGATATACAATGGCTTACCACATTTGCTAGTTCCAAATGTAATTACCGAAAGTGATAAAGCGTTAAACTCTCTCACTTGGGCAGTTGATGAAATGGAAAGACGTTATACAATGTTTAGAAATTCAAGAACAAAGGACATTGGAGAATATAACTCAAGTAGTGATGTGTTAGAAGGTAAGGCAGATAAAATGCCTTATATCGTAATAATAATTGATGAAGTTGCAGACTTATTTATGACATCAAAGAAAGAAGTTGAAGAAAAGATTGCTCGTCTTGCTCAAAAATCAAGAGCAGCAGGTATTCACTTGATTCTTGCAACACAAAGACCTTCTGTTGATGTTATTACAGGTACAATGAAAAACAACTTCCCATCAAGAATTTCATTTAAACTTATGAGTTTTGCAGATAGTAAAACAATTTTGGACCAAGCAGGTGCAGAAAAATTGCTTGGTCGTGGTGATATGTTATATAAGCCTAATGATGCACCAGAACCACGCAGAATTCAAGGTTGTTTTGTTACAACTCAAGAAGTTGGTAATATTGTTGATTTTGTAAAAGAAAAAAATAGTGAATATGATTTTGATAGCAGTGTAGAGAACTTTATACAAAATCCACAAAAACAAGATGTATTCAGTCAAAATAATGGCGAATCATCTGGAGAAGATGGAACAGACCCATTGCTTCCACAGGCAGTAAAATGCGTAATTGAAAATGGGCAGGCATCAATTTCGATGTTACAAAGACGTTTGGTTATTGGCTATCCAAGAGCAGCAAGAATTATTGACCAAATGCAAGAAAAGAACTTTATATCTCCGGCAGATGGCAGTAAACCAAGAACTGTTTTAATTACAATGGAAGAATATGAAGAGTTATTTGGTGATGAATAATGGAAGAAAAAGAACTATTAGAAAAAAAAGTTAGTGCAATAAGTTTAGGCTGTGATAAAAACAGAGTTGACTTAGAGCATATGCTAGGGAAAATTAGAGAATATGGATTTACAGTTATTGATGATATAAATGATGCAGAAATCATTATAGTCAATACCTGTTCATTTATTGCACCAGCAGTGAAAGAAGCAATAGACAATATATTGATTGCTATTAATCAAAAAAAATTAAAATGCGAAAAAATTATTGTTACAGGTTGTTTAACTGAAAGATATTTCGATGATATTAAAAAAGAATTTCCAGAAGTTGATGCTTTTGTTAAAATAAAAGATAATGATACAATTTTGTCAATTATATTTGGCTTATATAATGTTGAATATAAAAACAAGTATCGTGGAAATGAAAGATTGCTTACAACATATAGTCATTATGCTTATCTTAAAATCGCTGATGGCTGTAATAATGGCTGTGCGTATTGCACAATCCCAAGAATTAGGGGAAGATACCGTTCAGTCCCACTGGACGATTTAATTAAAGAAGCAAAAACACTCGCCAGTCAAGGGGTTAAGGAGTTAATCATTGTTGCACAAGATATAACTAGATATGGTGAAGATTTATACAAGAAAAATTGTTTAATTGAATTATTAGACAAGTTAAGCAAAATAAAAGGTGTTGAGTGGATAAGATTGCATTATTGTTATCCAGAAATGGTAACAGATGAATTATTAGAGTTTGTAGAAAATAATCCAAAAATTTGTAAGTATTTAGATATTCCACTTCAACATATTGATAATAAAATATTAAAAGATATGAATCGTAATTGCGATGAAAAACAAACAAGGGAATTAATTTCAAAATTAAAAACAAAATATCCAAATATTGCAATTAGGTCAACATACATAGTAGGGTTTCCAGGAGAAACACATTATCAATTTAAAAAATTATTAAATTTTGTAAAAGAGTCAAAATTAAATAATGTTGGATTTTTCCCATTTTATAGAGAAGAAAAAACAAAAGCATATTATATGTTAGGTCAAGTACCAAACTTTATAAAAAAACATAGGTTGAAAAAAATAGAAAAAGTGCAACAAGAAGTTGCTGATAACTTAAACAATGCAAGAGTTGGACAAGTTGTAAAAGTACTTATTGACTATTTTGATGAAAACAATGGAAATTTTTATGGCAGAGATGAATATCAATCTCCACAAGTTGATTTTATTTTTGAGATAGAAGATAATAATAATATTGAGTGTGGAAAATTTTACAATGTTAAAATTTTGAGTTATAATGATGGTGTATTTAAAGGGGAAATAGAATAATGAAATTGAACTTACCAAACAAATTAAGCATAATTAGAATTTGTCTTATACCAATAATTATGTTTATGTATATGCAAACATTCTGGGCATGGGGAAAATTAGTTGCTTTGGGATTGTTTGTTTTGGCTATCTACACAGATATGTTAGATGGTAAAATTGCAAGAAAATATAATATGGTAACAGACCTTGGGAAATTATTAGATACAAATGCAGACAAAATATTGATTTTTGCAAGTTTGCTTTTAGTTGTTGTTGATGGAACAATTCCAAATCCATATGGAATAATTGTTGCAGTTTTAATTACAGGCAGAGATATGGTAATATCAGCATTTAGACAAATTGCTGCTTCAAAAAATTTTATAATGTCAGCAGATAAGTTAGGAAAAGTTAAAGCAGCAGTTATTGATGTTGCCGTTGCAATGCTTATGTTGCTTTCATATTTTAATATTATGTTTACAGCACCAAAATTTGATACATTTATGCTTGTTTATAAAATAATTTGCTATGTTGCTATTGGTATAGGTGTTATACTTAATATTTGGTCAATGCTAAACTATATGATAAAAAACAAAGATGTATTAAAAGAAGATAAGAAAACAGAAGAATAATAAAATTTAAACACAAAGGGAAAAATGGTTAGTATATATACTATTTCAGATAAAGCACTTATGGGCAAACAAATAAATTTACTTTCTGCCTATATTGCTGAATGTTTCTTTAAGAGTAATATAAAGACTGATAAGCAGTGTGTGATTGGATGCACTGCTGATTTTTCTAAATGTGTTGATAGCAATGATATTTTAATTTTTTTGGTTGATAAATCTTGTGATAAATTAAATCAATATATATGTGATGTAACAAAAAGTGTAATAATTGAAAATCCTTATGCAAAAAATTCGATATATGCACATTACAAAAAATTAAATCAACCAATGGAAAAAGAAGTTGAAAATGAATGGAAAATGCCATCACAAGCACAAGCAATAGTAAATCCAATAAACACAACCCAAGGGTATATACTTGAGCATAATAATACCATATATTGTGTTTTACCTAATATTTACGATGAAGCAAGGATAATGTTTGATGATGTCGTTTTGGATTATATTCTAAAAGAACAAAAGAAAAAATATAGAAGTTACACATTCAAATCCTTTGGACTTGGAATTGATTTAATATCAAAAGTAATTGAAGCAGAGATAAAAAATAAAAGCAAGGTTAGTATTAACTTATTTGAAAAGCCAATGGAAGTTGATATTGTCCTAAAATCTATAGATACAAATAAAGACCTTGATGATATTGCAAAAAGTGTATTTTTGAAATTAGATAAATATATCTATTCAGTTGAAGATATACCTATTGAAAAAGTTGTATACAAACTTTTAAAACTCAACGAGATTAAAGTAAGTTTTGCAGAAGACATATCTTGTGGAGAAATTTGCAGTCATTTAGTAAAACAGGCAGATGATGCAGTAAACTATATTGATAAAAGCATTGTTGTTCCTAATATTGAATCAAAAATGACTACCCTTGGAATTGATAAGTCTTTAATTGACACACAAGGAGAAGTGAGTCCAAATGTTGTTTACCAAATGGCAGTAAACTTAATCAAAAATTCAAATGCCGATGTTGTTGTTTCAAATGTAGGTAAATTTACTGCAACTAATAATGCACAAAATGGACTGTGTTACATTGCTGTTGGAGATAGAAAAGAAATTCATGTATATAAAAATGTTTTTAAGGGAAATTATAAAGACATTATAGATTCAGCAACAGTTTCAAGTTATTTTTATTTAATTAAAAAGTTAAAGAAAAATGATTTTCATTTAGATAAAAATACTATATAAATTTTAATTATATATTAGGATTTTTTACAAAAATATTATATAATAAAAACAGAATTTTGGAGGA
>CAMEUD010000045.1 GCA_945937975.1 uncultured Clostridia bacterium | reverse complement strand
TAGATTTTTGAAAAATCCATTATTTTTATTTTCTAAACTTAATGCTTTGTCAATAAGTCCCAAAAGTGATGAATAATGTGGTTTACTTAATTGCATATCTCTTGGATAAATTAAAGTTAAATTCACACCCAAATATCCAGACAAAATATCTTTTGCACCTTTGGTGTATGAAATTCCACCACCTGTTATGTAATATGGAACTGCTGGAAGGTCTTGCCCATCATAGCACACGCATTTTTTTATAAGTGATGCAATCATTTCAAGTCTTGCAGATGTTATTTCGTTTGCATTTCTCATACTAATTGGGAAATTTGCACCATTTCTTTCAAGTTCATAATCATCTGCATCACTTGGAACAACTGATAAGATTAATTGCTTCCTTAATTGTTCTGCTTCATTGAATGAAATCCCCAAGCATTGTGATAAATCTGCTGAAATATGACCACCACCAACTGCAAATGATTTCAAGTCCAAAAGACCATCACCTTTTATTACTGCAACTGATGTTTCAATATAGCCACAATCAATTAAAATTGCTTTTTCTTCCCTTCTTTCTTTTGGTAATAAATACATACTTTCACAAAGTGTTGAAGATAAATATTCAACTGAACTTATACCAAGTTGCTTTATTAATGAATTTATTTTTTCAATAAATTGTTTTTCTGCATAAACAAAACTTAAAGTTGCACTTATCTTTGATGTTCTTTGTCCACAAGCATCAAAAACTTTTCTCCCATCGTCTAAAACAAACATAATTGGAGAGCAACTGAGTAACACCAAATTTTCATTAGTATTATCATCTGCACTTTGATAGATAGTTTGTAAATCTTCTTCTCTTAATTTTATTCTTTGACCAAATGATTGCACTATTGTTCTTGTTTTGCATTGACAAAAGTTTGCTGGAACACCAATATAAACCTTGTCTATTACTAAATTTGCTGAACTTTGAGCATCATTGATTGCTTTTTGAAAAGTTTCAAAAAGTTTGTCTTCTTCCAAAAATTCGCCTTCATAATATCCAGCGTATTCTTGTTCCCCATATCCACTTACAGCAAATGAATCATTAGCTCCACGACTACCTATCAAAACGCTAATACTTTTTGAACCAATATCTATTACTGTAACCTTATCTTGTGGCACAATATTCTCCTTTTTTTCTATTTTAATATCACAATTTTGCTAAAAATTATTTTATGCATAATTATAACATTTTTTTATAATTATAAACAATTAAATTTATTATGTCAATAAAAAAACTTGAATAAATTTTAATATTTTTAATCATTTATTCTTCGTTTTTTGATATTACCAAATCAAGTTTTCCATGATTATCTTCATACACATTAAGAGTGTAATTTAAGTAATAATTTTGTGGTATATCAGCAAGTTCAATCTTTTTTTCTGGGTCAGTTGAATTTAGTTCATCTTTATACAAGACAGATGGATTATAGATAACATTTGACCAAGTTGCAAACATTGCTTGAAACTTTTCTGCAAGCAAAGTGTCTATTGCATAAACATTTGTTTGAAAACCATTTTTATCTTTGATTATAAGATAAGGTTGATTTTTTGCTGTGTAGTAATAAATTCCAGATGTAAACTCTATTGATTCAATTAAAGATTTTTGCATTACAACTGTTTTATTTGCACGAAGCAAGCTTGTCCCTATACTTTTTAATACTTCTGCTTCGCTTGAAAATTCCAAAAATTCTCCAGCATTAACGCGATTTGTATTTTCAATCAAGTTTTCAAGTCCTGTAAAAAGTATTGCTTGACTGTTGTAATAACTTGGCGAAACATTTAAAACTTTGAACTCTGCATCACAAATAAAATACTTTGTATCATTTGCTCTTACTGCATAAGTTTCTTCCCTTTCTGCACAATGAATAATTATTTTGCTTGGGAAAACTGTTTCTATGTTTATAATCTTTAAGTATGGATTATTTTTCTCCAATGTTTTTGTTATTGTTTTTTTGCTCAAAGTAAAAATTGATGAGCCTTTTTTTATTATAGAATCTTCAGCTATTGATTGCTTTGATTCTTCACTGTATATATGTGATTCATTTCTAAAATCAACTTCAACTGATTTTAAAGTGAACACTGTGAAATATAAAATAATTAGTAGCAAAACAATGCCAAGCACAACACTTAGAGAAATTATCAATTTTTTATTCTTTTGTAGTGATTCTTTCAATTTCTGCTCCTAACTTTTGTAAATCCTTTTCCATTTCATAATAACCCCTGTCAATATGATGAATATTATTAACAGTTGTATACCCTTCGCTGATTAGTCCAGCAAGCACTGCACCTGCACCACCACGCAAATCAAACGCATTGACTTCTGCACCATATAATTTGTTTACGCCTTTTATTATTGCTGTGTTTTCTTTTGTAATTATGTCTGCACCAAGTTTTTTTAATTCGCTAATATGTCTAAATCTTGATTCAAACAAATTTTCAACGACTATACTTGTTCCTTTTGCAACTGAAAGCATTGCAATTATCTGTGGTTGAAGGTCTGTTGGAAAGCCTGGAAAAGGTCTTGTTTCTATCTTTGAAATGCAATTTGGTTTACCTATTGCACTTATGCTTATTTTATCACTATAACTATGTACTTTGCAAGCACTATTTTCAAGTTTATTTAAAAGAGAATAGATATGTTCAGTATTTACATTATGAAATGTTACCTTTCCACCACACATACAAGTTGCAATAACATATGTTCCTGCAATTATTCTATCGCCTATTGGAGTATACTCTGTACTTTTAAGAGTTTTTACACCTTCAACAATTATTGTGCTTGTTCCAGCACCAGAAATTTTTGCACCCATTTTGTTTAAAAAGTTGGCTAGGTCTACAATTTCAGGTTCTTTTGCACAATTAATAATTTTTGTTTTGCCCTTCAAATATACTGATGCAAGCATAATATTTTCTGTTGCACCAACTGATGGAAAATCAAGAGATATTGTGCCTGCTTTCATATTTTCGCCATTGCAATAAATATAGCCATGTCTTTCAATTATCTTTACGCCCAAGCACTTTAACCCTTTGATATGTAAATCTATTGGTCTTGCACCAATATTACAACCACCCGGATATGCAACCTTTGCTTTCTTTTGCCTTGAAAGAATTGAGCCTAAACTAAAAATTGACGAACGAATTTTGTTTGCCAACTCAATAGGGATTGTTGAGCCATTTATATTTGTGCAATCAATTACAACACTATCTTCAATAAATGTGTAAGTTGCCCCCAAGTATTCTAATATTTCCAACATATTTTTTGTGTCTTCATACTTTGGAAATTTATGTATAGTTATCACCCCATCACATAATATACAGCCTGCGAGTATTGGCAAAACAGCATTTTTTGAAGTCGAAATTTCAAGTTCCCCATTAAGTTTTTTGCCACCACAAATATAAAATTTTTCCATACTTCCCCCAAAATAAAGTATGAATATATTTGTTTTGTTGTGAGTTATATTATTGTTTTATACTTTGTTTATGAACATTAACACATATACCAAGTGCACTCATAAATACAATTAGTGATGTACTTCCAGCACTTATAAATGGGAGTGGAAGCCCTGTTGGTGGCATACTTGCCGAGATAACAAGAACATTTAATACAACCTGAGTTGCGATAACACAAGCAATTCCTGCTGTAAGCAAACTTCCAAAAACATCTTTACTATTTTGAGCAATTTTTATTATTGAAAATATTAATATTGCAAATACAACTATAACAAGTGTTGCACCAAAGAAACCTAATTCTTCACAAATGATAGAAAAAATAAAATCACTTTCTGCAAATGGTAAATACAAATACTTTTGTCTTGAAGAAAACAAGCCAACTCCAAACAGTCCACCATTACCCAAACTATATAGCGATTGAATAAGTTGAAAGCCTTCGCCTTGTGGAGATGCCCATGGATTAATAAATGCCATAAGTCTTTGAAGTCTGTATGGTTCAATAATAATTAAAACAGGGACTAAACAAATTGCTGGGATTAAAATCATTGCAAGATATTTTAACCTTAATCCACCAAAAATCATCATACAAATCATTGTTATGCCAAGACACATTGTAATACTCATATTTGGCTCTATGATTACAAGAATACAAAACACACCACCGACAAACAAAACTGGTAATAATGTTTTAAAACTTTTTGCATTTTGTTTGTGTTGTGAAAAGTGGCAAGCACAAAAAAGCACCAACGAAAATTTTGCAATTTCACTTGGTTGAAATGATAAGCCAAACAAGTTTATCCATCTTCTTGCACCATAGTTTGAAATACCTATTTTGGGTACAAACACCAAGCATAAAAGTATGACTGAAACTATAAATAATATCCATTTGAATTTTTTTAGTTTTTTGTAATCAAAAAAAGTAAAAAATGTAAAGCAAGCAAGTCCCAAAACTGAACCTATGATTTGTTTTATTAAAAAATATGTACTACTATGAAAATTCTTTTCTGCCGAATAAGAACTAGCACTATACACCATAACACAGCCAATAGTACATAAAACAATCATACAAACAAAAACAGTTATAATCGTTTTGTCAATTTTTAGTTTTTTCATTTTCGCCCTTTATGATTTTTTTAAATTCATCTCCCCTTTGTTTATAAGATGAAAATTCATCAAAACTTGCACAAGCTGGAGATAATAAAACAACATCACCTTTTTTTGAAATTTTTTTTGCAAAACTTACTGCATCAAAAAATTTGTCATACTTTACTATAAAATCAAAATTATGTTTTTTGGCACACAAATAGATTTTGTCATTCATTTCCCCAAATGTAATTATGTTTTTTACATTTTGAGTGTAAGAAAAAATTTCATCATAACTATAACCCTTATCACTTCCACCTAAAAGCAAAATAACATTCTTCTTAAAACTTTTTAAGGCACAAATTGTTGCATCTGGGTTTGTTGCTTTGCTGTCATCAATAAATTTTATTCCATTAATATTACATACTTCTTCCATTCTATGACTTGGTGCTTTGAATGAATAAATTACTTTTCTTATATTTCTATTTTTAATTCCAAATAATTTTGAAATAAGTGTTGCACACATTATATTTTCTAAATTTTTTTCACCTAATAATTTTATTTTATTTATTTTTAATAATTTTTTATTTTTAAAAATAATATAATTATTTTTACAATAAATATCAGCATTGTTATTTGACAAAGAAAAAGTTAATATTTGTGCATTTGTTTTTACTTTTAAATTATATTCACAAATGAAATAATTATTTTTGTTTTGATTTATTGTTATATTAAATTTTGTATTTTTGTAATTTTCAAAAGTTTTATGTCTTGAAATATGGTCAACTGTAATATTTAAAATTGAACTAACTTGTGGTTTAAACTCATTTGTAATGCTTTCCAGTGCAAAACTTGAAACTTCACAAACTAATATACTATTTTTTGTTGTATTGTTTACTACTTGGGTAATTGGTGTATCTCTATTACCACACAAAAACACTTTATTATTTTGAGTTCTTAAAAGGTCATATATCAGGTTTGTTGTTGTGGTTTTTCCATTTGTTCCAGTTATACAAACATTTCTTCCCTGTGCTTTTGTAAGACCCAAGCAAAACTCACTCATATATGGTATATCTAACTTTTCCAAGAGTTCAATATTTTTATTCCCCAAAACATTAACACCTGGACTTAAAATGCAATAATCAATATTAAGATTTTTTACATCATCAAAATTATCTAGTTTTATTGCATCTTGTATTTCATCGCAATCCACATCATCATAGATATAAACTGTTTTTGCTCCCCTTGAAAACAAAAAGTTTACAGCACTTTTCCCTGTTGTTTGTATACCATACACTAAAAATGTTTTTGCTAAAATTTCCAAATTATTCACCAATATACAATAACAATGATATTGTCAACAAACAAATTATCAAAGTCGTTATTATATATATGGCGACAATTTTACTTTCATTCACACCTTTTTTTTGAAAATGATGATGCAGTGGTGCCATAAGGAAAATTCTTTTGCGTGTTCGTTTAAAATGCAATACTTGAATTATATCACTGAGTGCTGTTACAACATAAACAATTCCCAATATTGGAATATACAATTCAAGTTTTGTTAAAATTGCTATGGTTGTGATAAATCCACCTAATGCTAATGAACCTGTATCCCCCATAAAAATGCTGGCTGGAAAACAATTTAGCGAAAAGTATGCTAATAGTCCACCACTCATAATAAAACACAACTGCTCAATGTTTTGTAATTCTGTTAGCCCTTTTGCACTAAACTCTGTTTCATAAATTAAAAGTATTGTTGCAAAAGATAATATATAAACAAAACTAACACCACTACACAAGCCATCAAGTCCATCTAATAAATTTACTGAATTTACAACTGCCAAATATATAAAAATAACAAATGGAATTATCCAAACTCCAAGGTCAATAGTCTGTTTTGTAAATGGAATAAATACTTGAGAACCTACAAGTTCTGATTTGTATGCAAATATTGCAAGAATAATAGCAATACCAACTTGTCCAATAATTTTTTGATATGCTCTTAAGCCTAAATTTTGTTTGTAATGAATTTTTAAAAAGTCATCTAAAAATCCAAGTACCCCATAAAAAAATGTTGTTGCTATTGTTATTATTGAAAGCAAATAGTCTGTAAAAGATAAACATAACCCTACACATAGTAGTACGGTTATAAATATAATACCACCCATTGTAGGTGTACCATTTTTTGTTTCATGTTCTTTTACATAAAATAATATTGTTTGATTGGCTTTTAACTTTTTGCATAAAAAAACTATCAATGGAGAAATTATAGTTCCAAACAAAAAGGCAATCAAAAATGCAATTAAGTATCTAACAGTCATTGTCATTTTAATTCTCCCAACACTTTTTTAACAACTTCATAATCGTTATATGGTATTTTTTTACCATTGATGTCTATATAATTTTCTGCACCCTTACCACAAATAAGTAAAGTATCTCCTTCTTTTAAAGACATAATCGCCATCTTGATTGCATTCTTTCTGTCTTCAACTTTATAAAAACTTTTATCATTAAATCCTTTTGCGATTTCATCTATTATATTCAATGGATTTTCATATCTAGGGTTATCCGATGTGATAAATGTAAAGTTTGCATACTTATTGCTGATTGCTCCCATTATTTTGCGTTTCTTTTTATCTCTGTTTCCCCCACAACCAAACAGTGAATATAGTCTTCCATCAGTAATTTTTCTTGCTGTTTTTAACACATTTTCAAGTCCATCAGGAGTATGTGCAAAATCAATTATAATTTTTCTTTCATTATATTCTATTACATTAAATCTTCCGTCTATTTTTTTTATGCTTTCAATTCCAGCTTTTATGTTATCAACGCTTACTCCCAAAAAATAACAGCACACTGCACCTGCAAGAGTGTTATATACATTAAATAGTCCATACAAGTTTGATGAAATATCTATTACATTATCACAAATATTCATAGTATATTTTGTACAATTTTGATTAATTTCAACACAAAATGCATCACATGGATTTTTAAGTCCATAAGTTATTGCTGTTTCATATTTATTTGCTATCTTTTGTCCCAATGAGTCATCAATGTTTACTACCATCATATCATCATTAGTAAAAAAACTTTCCTTCACACTTGAATAGTGTTCCATTGTCTTGAAATAATCCAAATGGTCTTGACTTAAATTTGTAAAAATCTTACATACAAAATTTATTCCAAGCACTTTTTTTAACTCTATCGCATGAGCAGAAACTTCCATAATAATATAATCAACCTTACCTTGCATCATAATTGAAAAAATATGATGCAAATCAACTGGGTCTGGAGTTGTTAAAGTTGCTTCTATAAATTCATTTTGAAAATATATACCATTAGTGCCAATAACTCCAACCCTTTTTCCTGCTTTCTCCAATATGTTTTTTATTATAAATGAAGTTGTTGTTTTCCCATTTGTTCCAGTTATTCCAATTACCTTTGCATCTTTTGTTTTATAGAAATTTTGACTAACTACTGCTATTGTTTCTCGAATATCATTAACAATAACAAGGTGAACTTTATTCTCAATATTAAAATTATGTTCGCACACTATAACCTTTGCACCATTTTGTATTGCCACACTTGCGAGTTTGTATCCATCATTTTTACCCGAAAAACAAAAGAACAAACCATTTTCCATTTTGTTTTGTGCATTAAGAGAAATATTTTCTATTTGTAAATCTTCAAATGTTGATATATCATTTTTTACTATAACATTATTTAGTAACTCTTTTAATTTCATTTTGTAACCTTCCTTTGCTTGTTTGTATATATATATTAGTACACAAATTCACAATATTAATATAAAAGCAAAATTAGTCAAAAAATTACTTTTTTGTTTATCTAAAAAATTTATTAAATAATATTGATAAAAGCACAATAATTTGGTATACTAAAAACCCATTTTAAACTTGGGAAATACAACTAGGGGAATTTTATGGAAACAAACGACAACGCATTTTACTTGGAAGAAATAAATAATTTAGCAAAAAATGATAAAGACTTACTCGTTAAAATGAGTGAAGAAATGTATCATGAACAAATAACAGATATGGTAAATTTGGCACTAAAAAAACATACAGTGCGAATATTTTTACTTGCCGGTCCTTCATCTTCAGGCAAAACAACAACAAGTCTGCTCCTTAAAAAGGAATTAAAGAGAAGAAACAAAAAGTGTATAACCGTTTCTCTTGACGATTTCTTTTTGGACAGAGAACAAACACCACTTTTACCTAATGGTAATTATGATTATGAAAACATTACTGCAATAGACTTAAAATTGTTTAATAAATTTATTAATGACTTATTTGAAAACAATAAAGCATATATGCCAAAATACAATTTTTTAACTGGCAAAAAAGAGTTGAATAAAACATTAATCGAATGTGATGATAACACATATATAATAATTGAAGGTTTACACGCATTGAATCCAATGCTACTTGACCAACCACAAGAAAAGTTGTTTAAAATTTATATTTGCGTTCTTTCAAATTTTTGCTTTAGCGATAAATTACTTTTAAATTACACTGATTTAAGACTTATGCGTAGATGTATTAGAGATTAC
>CAMEUD010000044.1 GCA_945937975.1 uncultured Clostridia bacterium | reverse complement strand
TATCAAACAAATAACACTAACAATTAAACAAACAAGTGAAACAACCAAACTAACTATTTCTATAATCATAATGTTTTATCTCCCCAATAAGTTCTTCTCTTGTGTTGTTAATTTCGCCATCAAAAACACGACTTAGCAATTCTTTGAGTAATTTTCCATAATATTTTTCTGGCATACGAGATTTGTATTTTTTAATGTCATCACCATTAACTTGCAAATCTTTTACTCTTATTGGCACATGGTTGTTTACCAAATATTTATAGAAAAAGTTGTATTTGTTAAATAAAAATGGGTGTTTTGATGAAATATATTTACCAATTTCTTCAAAATTATCATAATATTTCAAAAAGTAATTTTTGTTATTTATTCTGTTAAGTGCATCAAAATATCCACTAACAATGTTGATATAATAGTCCTGTTGCTTATTTGTAAAATTAAATCCTTTTGCCCCTAACATATATCTTAAATAATATTCTACACATTCTGGGTTTATTGCATTTATCATATCAATAAGAAGTGCTGACACTTTTTCAAGATTATTCTTTTTTACCATATCAAGTTTGATATATGATTTTGTTGAATAGAAAAATGACCATAGTTGCATTGAGTTAAAATAGTTTAATGCTCTTATGCAAGCACACTTTTTTGTTATTGGATATTTTTTGTAACAATTAAGAATTTGTAATAATTCTTTTTGTTTTCTTATTCCAGTAATATCTTTTAATCTGTAACTCATTTGGTTGGCAATTTTAAAAGTTTCTTTTTCTATGCTAAAATTGAGTTCACAGGCAACTCTTATCATTCTTAATATTCTTAAACCATCTTTTGAAAAAACAAATTCTGGTGTTTCGATTGTTTTTATTCTATGTTTTTTTAAGTCATAGAGTCCAGAATATATGTCAATAATTTTGTTTTTCATTATGCTGTAATAAATACAATTTATTGTAAAATCACGCCTTTTGGCATCTTGGCGAATATCATCAACAAATCTTACGGAAACAGGACAATGTTTGCCAGAATCATCATATTCTTCCATTCTAAAAGTTGAGTGTTCATAAACTTCATTTCCAATAGAAATTGTAACTGTTCCCAACTTTTTGTTTTTATCTTTAACAACAAAGTTTGTTCCTGCCAATATTTCTTTAAGTCTTTCTGGTGTTAATTTGCTACAAAGGTCAATATCTGTTGCAGTAAAACCAAGTAGACTGTTTCTAACATATCCACCAACAATAAATAACTCTGCTTTATTTTTTAACTTTTTTGAAAGTTTCATTAAGTTTTCTGAAACTTGAATTTTGTTTGTGTCTTCCATATTTTTTATTATAGCACAACATACAAAATAAACAAATTGATTATTGTTAAAAAAATTTTTGAAAAAGATTCTTAAAAATACTGTCAAAATGACTTTTTTATAATGAAAAACATATATAAATAATTTTAGACAATTCTACATAAAATATTTTGTAGAATTATGAAAAAATTAAAACCTGTAACAAAGTTATGTTATGCAACTGGCAATTTGGGGTATGGTGTAATATCTCAAACAATGACAACTTTTATTATGTTTTTTGGTACAAGCGTTCTTGGAATAAAAGGTTCGCTTGTTGGTTTATGTGTTGCATTGTCAACTTTTTGGGACGGACTTAGCGACCCACTTATTGGTTATTTGAGTGATAGAACCGAATCGAAATTTTGGGGTAGGCGTCTTGGATATTTATTTTTTGGTACAATTTTTATGGCAACATTCAACATTCTTATTTGGAGTGTTCCAAACAGTTTTTCTGAACTTGGAAAATTCTTTTGGTTACTTGTTTGCTTGCTGGGAATTGAAACAGCAAACACTTGCTTTGCTACCCCATATGTTGCTCTTGGAATAGATATTGCACCAGGTTACAACGAACAAAGTATTCTTCAAGGTTACAAAACTGTATTCTTTATTTTGGGAATGGTACTTCCTAGTCTTCTTATGATGATATTTATGCCGAACTCAAATAACGAACTTGGTCAACTTAATCAAAGTGGATATATCAATATGAGTTATGCAACAAGCATACTTGGAATTGTATGTGGATTTATTTGTGTTTTTGGAACATTTAAAAAGGCAAAAAGTATGCCAAAGTATAAAACAAGAGAAAAAGAAAAAAATGCGTTTTTTAAAGTTTTATACAATTTCTTTTTAACACTAAAAGACAGAAATTATGGTGCAATAATTATTTCATACTCTGTTGCTCTTATTTCTGCTGCATTTTTAACAAGTGTTGGTATGCACCTATTTACCTATTGTTTTCACTTTAACACAACACAAATACCAATCGTGATGACCTGTCTTTTTGTTGGGGCAATTTTGAGTCAACTATTTTGGATACCACTTTCAAAAAAGATAGATAAAAAGCCCACATTAATTTGGGCTTATATCACAATATTAATTGGTACATTTTTAACATTTTTTGTATTTTTGTTTCGTGAACAATTTGGTTCAACAGTTTGTTTTTGGCTTGTTCTTGTGTGCATCACTTTTTGTGGTTTGGGAACAGGTGCTTTGTACTCACTTCCAATATCTATGTTTGCAGATAATATCACAATGGATAAACTACGAACAGGCGAAAACAAAAGTGCAACATATTCTGGTTATATGACTTTTGCATACAACATTGCAAATTCTATTGCTTTGCTTGTTATTGGCGTATTACTTGATTTAATCAAGTTTGACCCCAAAAGTCCAGTTCAAGCACAAAAAGTACAATCTTGGCTTGGCATAATTGTTTTTGGTGGTTGTGCAATTTGTATTCTAATCGCCATACTTGTCCTAAAACGCTACAACCTTAAACGCAGTGATATCCTAAAAGAACAACTCCTTGCAAAACAAAAGAAGAAAAACTAATTGTTATCTTTTCTTTTGTTACATCTTTCGCATAATGTTTGAAGATTATCATATGTACTTCTTCCACCTTTTGAAATAGGTTTTATATGGTCAATCTGTAAATTTTGTGTTGAACCACAAATTCGACAACAATTATTATCTCTTTCAAAAATTTGAAATCTAATTTTATTTGTAACTTTACCCCTCTCAACTCTACATAATGAATTCCAAATTTCTCTATCATTATAAAAGCTATTTGTTTTACTATTTAATCTTTTTAGTAACTCTGTAATTTGTTTGTTATTAAAACTATTCTTTTTGATTTCAAACTCGTTTCCATAAAGGTCAGTCCTTGACAAATTAACTTTTATATTAAAGCTTAATTTGGGAGTATCTAATTGACTTTTTATAAAAAGTTTTTTCTCAAAAAATATTAGAAATTTTTTGCTAAATATTTTTATATTTTTTCTATATAAACCAAAATTTTCTATGTTTTTTACTTCTTTTTTATATAAATCATATTTACATATATTAGATTTAACATATTTTAAAAATTTTTCTACTTCTTGTTCATTTTCTCTTAAGTAATATGTCAAATAATCTTGGCAAGAGATATTTTCAAAATATTTTTCATTATCATAACTAATACTTATTGTTTTATCTTTAAAAGCAAAAAAATTGTATTTATTATTTATTTCTTTTAATAAATTAAGTGCAATGCTATTTTTTATTAGATATGTTTTATATATACTTATACCTAAATAAAAGAAAATTCCTAATATAAAAACTATTAATATTACAATAAAAACAACATTCATAATTCACCCTATTTATTAAGTAAAAAATCAGTTAATGTAACTATTTGTATTCCTTCATAGTTTCCTGTTGAATATTCATCTAATGTAACAACATATTTAGGATAACTATCTCTTATTTTGAGCAAATTAGATATTTCTCTATCTGATGTTTCTGGCATTTGTCGACAAACTTGAACATATATTTTTTCTTCTCTCTTTATTGCAACAAAATCTATTTCTTGAGTTTGTATTTTACCAACATATACATTATAGCCACGCCTTTTTAATTCAAGATAAACAATATTTTCTAACATAGAAGCAATAGATTTTGGGTCAAAGCCAAGCAAACTATATTTTAAAGACTGGTCTGACAAATAAAATTTTTCTTGAGTTTTTAAAATTTCTTTTCCTTGCAAATCATACCTAGGACATCTGTATACAATAAAAGATTTTTCTAGCCATTCCAAGTAGTTATATATAGTTTCTACTCTTATATTTCTTTTTTCACTTTTTAAATAATTACAAATAGAATTTGCAGAAAAAGTTTTCCCAACATTTTCAACAATAAATTTTACTACTCTTGAAAAAAGTTCTTCATCATTTATCTTATGTCTTTTTCTTATATCTTCATTTACAACTGAATTATATATTCCGTCAATGATTTGGTATGCAGTATCTTCATTTAATTTTAATGCAGTTACAATAGGAAATCCACCAAGTCTTATATATCTATCTAAAAGTGATTTTTTGTCAAATAAGTTATTTGAAGAATTATATATCTCTTTATATGATAATGTATAGACTGGAATACTAACATATCTTCCAGTAAGATATGTTGAAATTTCACTTGACATAAGTTTTGAATTTGAACCCGTTATATATATATCACTGTTGTCTTCTTCTAATAAACTATTTATAACCCTTTCCCAGTTTTCAATCTCTTGAACTTCATCTAAAAGTAAATAATATTTCTTATCATCAACTATTTTATTCTTTAATAACTCATACATCAATTTGCTATCAAAAGCTGAATACTTTTCTGATGCAAAATTTATCTCAATCACATGTTCGCTATCTATACCATTATTAATTAATTCTTCTTTAAACATAGATAAAATTGTTGACTTTCCACATCTTCTTACACCTGTTAAGATTTTTACAACAGGAACATTTATATACTTCTTTAATTCTTCTAAATATGAAGGTCTCTTTATCATACAATTCTCCTTTTCAAGTATATAATAACAAAACAATCATAAAAAAACAATAAGTTTTTACACTTTTTATGTAAAAACTTTGCAATTTTAGTAAGTTTTTACAAATTTTTGCTAAATACTTTATAAAAATAATTATTTTACCTTATTGTTTATAATTAAGTTTTTATATATAAACTAAAAATATGGCTTCGCCCTTTTAGACTGTGTCGCATTTTCAAGATTATTCAAGCAATCTTGTCTATTCTCGTTGTAATAACTGTCGGGTTTCTGATTCTTTAGATAGAAAAATATATCAATTTAAAAAAACAAGTTTTATGTGCTTTTGGAATATTAAAAAGTTTGATAGAATAATTAAAAGCAAAATTAAGATATAGATTCTAGGCTCGCATAATAAAATCCGGCAGGAGTTTGCTAACGCAAATGACTGTCGGATTTTTTATGCAGTAAACAACGAAGATGTGCCTTAATTTTGCTTTTAATTGATCATACGGACAGGCAAAATCAAATACAAAAATTCTTCCTTCTCCCCATCAATCGGTGTTATGATACATGGATTTGTTGAAGATGAAAAACTAATTTTTACAAATTCATTTGATACTGCTCTAAATGCTTCCAAGAAATATCTTGCATTGAAAGCAATTACCAAATCTTTTCCTGTGAGTACAATATTTATTTTTTCTTTTATATTACCAATTTCACTATTTGATGTAAGATATAATGTATCTTCTTTTATATCAAACTTTACAAGGTTGTTTTGTCCAATTTTTGAAAGGAGTGATGCTCTTTCCAAAGCATCTTCCATTTGAGCTTTGTTTACAGTTATAACTGTGTCGTTTGATGAAGATGAAATAATTTGACTGTAGCTTAAAAATTCGCCTTCAAGTAATCTTGTTATAATTTTTGTGTCGCCAAGGTCAACCATAAGGAAGTTCTTTTGAACATAAACATTTATAACATCATCACTATCATCAAGTAATTTTGAAATTTCTCTCAAACTCTTGTCTGGAACAATGCATGATGTTTCAAGATTTGAGAATGCCAAAACTTTTCTTACAAGAGAAAGTCTGTATCCATCACTTGTAACAGCCTTTATTATGTCTTGACCTATTTCAAGCAAGCAACCTTTAAGAATTGGGCGAGAATCATCTATTGCAACAGAGAATATTGCTTTGTTGATTAAATCTTTGAAATCTGATTTTGTTATTCCAAAATATTCTGTTGTGTTTACATTATTGAATGCTGGATATTCATCTGGTGTGAAGCATTGAATAAATCCTTCACTATCTATATATTTGATTTTTAAACCATTCTTTTCATTTAGCGTTAGTTCAATTTTTTCATTTGTTAATTTTTTAACAAATTCACAGAAGAATCTTCCTGGAACAACTGTTTCACCTTCTTCTTTTACTTCTGCCCTAATTTTCTTTTCAATAGAAAGTTCAAGGTCTGTTGCAAGTAAAGTAAGTTCATTATCTTCGGCTATAAGTTTTATTCCTTCTAAAATAGGATTTGTTGTTTTTGATGCAATCGCTTTACTAACTTTTAAAACTGCATCTGATAGGTCTAAACCATCACAAATAATTTGCATAATTTTGCTTCCTTTTAATTTATTTTTTTATATTTTTAAATTGTTGTATTTATTATATAGAATGTGAAAATGTGGATAACTATTTTCTTACACAATATATAGTTTAAATTTTTTGTATACAATCAATTTTATAACAAAATATTGATTTTTTGAAATGTGGACAAGTTGTTAATAAATTTTTTAAGTTATCCACATATTAACAATTTTCTTGAATTTGCTTTTTAATGTCGTCCAAGATTACTTTTGTTTTGTGGTCTTTTTTAAGTTTTTCTGTAATCTTATCTCTTGAGTGAATAATTGTTGTATGGTCCCTGCCACCAAATAATTTTCCAATGCTAACAAGTGGAACTTCAAGCATATCACTGATAAGATATATTGCCATCATTCTTGGTTCAACAATTTCTTTGCTTTTCTTTTTACCTATTAATTCTTTATATTCAACGCCATAGTATTTGCTGACAGTTTGAATAATAAGTTCAGGTGTTATTCTTTTGTTTTGTTCTTCTGCTTGTTCTTTTAAAGCTTCTTTTGCATCTTCCAAAGTTGCATTCTTTTTGCCAAGAAGTGTTGCAAAGAAATATACCTTACCAAGAGAACCTTCCATTTCACGAATATTTGTGTCAACTTTTTCTGCAATAAAATCTATTGCATCATCATCAATAAAATATCTTTCAATTTGGGCTTTCTTTCTTAAAATAGCAATTCTTGTTTCATAATCTGGTGCTTGTATATCTTGAATAAAGCCACTAACAAAACGAGAACGAAGTCTGTCTGTTAATGTTTCAATTTCTTTTGGTGGTCTATCTGAAGAAATAATAATTTGTTTGTCTTGTTGATACAAGTCATTAAATGTATTAAAAAATTCTTCTTGTGTTTCTATTCTTTTTGTTAAGAATTGAATATCATCAACCATCAAAACATCAACGCTTCTATATTTTTCTCTAAATGCCGCTGTTCCTTTTGTTGGACCTTTGTCTTTGTTTGAGCCTAATGATTCAACAAAGTCATTAGTGAATTGATTACAAGAAACATACTTTATTTTGAGTTTTGGATTGTTTTGCTTGATATAGTTTCCAATAGCGTGTAATAAGTGAGTTTTTCCGAGTCCTACACCACCATAAATAAACAATGGGTTAAATTTATGTCCTGGATTTTCTGCAACTGCCTTTGCTGCTGCATAACAAACCTGATTGCTTTTGCCAACAACAAAGTTATCAAAAGTGTACTTTGCGTTGAACATATTTTCATCTTCTTCTTTGTTTTGTTCGTCAACAATAGTTTCTGGTTTGTTCTTTTTTAGGTATTCTTCTTTTTCGTCTGGGTCAAGTATTTCATATTCAGTGTCTGCACCAAAAACATCTCTTATTGCTTCACCCAATTCTTTTGCGTGATTTTTTTGGAGTTGTTTTTTCGCAGTTACAGAATTTGCAACCAATATCAATTTGTCGGTATAGTCAAGTGGAACAATAGGTTCAAGCCAAAGTTCATATGACACAATGCTAACAAGTGGTTCGATTTTGGAAAGTACTTTTTCCCACATTTGATTTAAGTCTTGCATTTTTTTTCTCCGATAATATTATAACTTATCTACCCTGTTTTTGCAAATATTTTTATTCATATAAAATTAAAGATTGTATATATATGTATAGATATATGTTACTCTATAATAAGCAAATAATATACTCTATCTAAATATTTGTATAGTTTGCCATTATTGACAACACAAGGTATGTGTGATAGTCTAAATATAAGGTAACTAATGAAAAACAAAACAACAAAAAGAGTTTTTATAATAATTATTGTCGCAATACTTGTGATGGCTTTTTCTATTAGTATTGGATATGAAATTGAAAATAAAAAAACAGATATAGTAAGCATTGATGATGGAACAAAAGATTTGGAAGATTTGATTAATGATGATAAAGAAGATGACAGCAAAGACCAAGACGACAAAAAAACAGAAGAAAACAAAAACAAACCAAAAACTTACACATCAAGTCAAGGCTTTTTATGTTTTAAAGATGCAACAGAACTTCTTAAAACTTGCAAAGGCTTTGAAATTCAAGCAAAAACAACAGGTGTTGCTGTTGGTGAAACTCAATGTGTTGATGAAACAATTATAATGTCAAATAATTACTATTTGAAAACAAGTACGGCATACACAACTATGCCATCAATGGGCAAAACATATTTTAGATATTTTTATTCAAATGATGGTGGACAAAATATTGAATACAAAAAAACAAATAAGTTAAATGATGATAAATCTCCAAATTGGTCAGGTGGTATTGAGCAAGATACACTAAACAGAGAAACTGTCAATAATTACGATGGGTATGCTTTAAAACCATTTGCCATTGAACCAACTTCAAAAAAAGAATTAGTTAGTTTTGATATGTCTAACAAAAATTTTTACATAATCAAATTTGTTATAAACGATATTCCAACTGACTATGTTGAAAACATAAAAAGAGAAGGAGATTTGAATTGGATTAATATTAATTCAGTTAATTTGACTTATTATATTGAAAAATCAACTTTATATATAAGAAAAGTTGAAAAAAGTGAAGTTTATAACTCACAAAAAATAATTAGTTTCAATTGTGTGTCAAAACAAGTTTCAATAATTAAACAAATTGACAAAGAGATTATTCCACAGAAACCAGCAATTTAGATTTTTTAAAAAGGAAAAATTATGAAAGAATATAATGGTAAAAAAGTT